>JANOMH010000334.1:0-6520 GCA_031420215.1 Rhodobacterales bacterium
CGCGGGCGCAACACATGCGGATGCTCAGGGTTGTAAAGCGCTGAATCCGGGAACCCGTGCTGGTCGGCCAAAGCCGGGCCAACCAGAATCAGGGCGGTGCGGGTAATCTTTGATTCGCGCACCTTGGCGTGAATATCCGACAGCGTGCCACGCAGGATCGCCTGATCCGGCCAACCGACGCGGTAGACCACGGCAACAGGGCAAGCCGGGCCATAGAAAGGGACCAACTGCCGTTCAATCTCGCGCAGCGCCCGGATGCCCAGATGGATGATCAGCGTCGTCCCGGACCTGGCAAAATTCTCCAGCGTTTCACCCGCAGGCATTGCTGTCGATTTCATCGACATCCGGGTCAGCACCAGCGATTGCGCCACTTCGGGGATAGTCAGTTCTTGCCCCAAAGCGGCAGCGGCGGCAACATAGGCAGGCACGCCAGGGATGATCTGGTAATCGATCCCATCGCCCTTAAGCCGCCGGATTTGTTCGGCAATCGCCCCATACAGCGACGGATCGCCGGAATGCACACGGGCTACGTCCTGACCTTTGGCATGGGCGGCGGCAATCTCGGCATGAGTCTCGTCCAGCGTCATTGGGGCGGTATCCATGACCCGGCACCCCGCAGGCGCACCCGCTACAACAGCCTCGGGCACCAGTGACCCCGCGTATAAACACACCGGACAGGTGGCAATCAGACGCGCGGCTTTCAGGGTCAAAAGTTCCGGATCGCCCGGCCCGGCACCGATGAAGTAAACTGTCATGATACCACCCGCAAATCCCCGTCAATTTTCCGGGCATAGCCGCGCGGCGTATACATCCGCGGCCCTTCGCCCAGCATCGCCAGTTTCGACTGCGACGAGCCCACCAGAACCACGGTCAGCATATCCACTTCGTCCACCTGCAAATCAGCCAGACGACGATAGCGCACGAATTCCTCGGGGCGTCCAAGCGATGACGCCAGCATCACCGGCGTATCGGCGGGGCGGTGTTGCAGCAAAATATCCCGCGCCTCGGCCAAGAGGGTGCGGCGGCGCAGCGAGACCGGGTTGTAAAAGGCGATCACAAAATCGCCTTCGGCCGCTGCCTTTAGCCGGCGCAAAATATCCTCGCGCGGGGTCAACAGATCGGACAGGGATATGGCACAAAAATCGTGCCCAAGCGGAGCGCCTGCCCGCGCCGCTGCCCCCTGCAGGGCCGAAACGCCGGGCGAACAGACCACCTCGACCCGGCGGGCGGCGTCTGACACACCCATCGCATCCGGCCCCCGGTCCATAAGTTCGAACACCAGTGCCGCCATCGCATAAATCCCGGCATCGCCCGAACACACGAGGGCAACATTCAGCCCCTTGCCCGCCTGTTCCAACGCATAGCGGCAACGGTCCTCCTCTCCGCCCAGCGGAAAATCAGAGCGGGCTTTGCCTACCGCCAGCGGACCCAGCAGATCAATATACAACCCATATCCAACCAGTTCCTGCGCCTGCGCCACAAGTTGCGACACTTCTGGTGTGCGCCAGCTTGCCTGTCCTGGGCCAATGCCCACCACCGAAAGCCGCCCGCGCGGACGGCCATGCAGCACAGTCAGGGGTTCGGGCGACAGGCCCAAAGCACAGGTCGCATTCGCCGATTTATGTTTGGCCACATGCAGCAGCCCGCCCGGCCCGGCTTGCGCCAATGCCGCCCCTTCGCTGACGCCGTGGCAACCGACCTCGGCAAACACCACGACGGACGGATTTAGCAGCCGGGGGCTTTCGGACTCCAGTTCTGCCGACGAGAACAGGCGCAACGGCACGCCCATCGCACGGGCCAAAGCGATTACAGCGGGTTCATCGGCCTTAAGATCAATCGTATTGACCGAATGCACAGCTGCGGGCGCAATGCCTGCCTTGGCCAGAACATCGGTCACCAGTGTCGCCAATTCCTCGGGCGGACAATTGCGGGCACAGCCGACCCCCAAGGTCACCCGTTGTGGAGCAAAGTGCAAATGGGCAGGGCCGGTTTTTACCGGGGTCATACCGCAGCTGATCGTCAATCCATCGCCTTGCGGCAGGTCGGCCAACCACGGTGCTTCGCCCGTCACCGTCACGCCGCCCCCAGCCAAAAGCCCAGCCATCGCGTCCTTGGCATCGCCCGGATTGACCAGCCGCCAGCCCGGCGGCGGCACATCCAGCGCCACGCCCAGCGCGACATCCCCTGCCGTGGTAATCGCAGCCAAGGCGCCCAATGCACCGGCAATCTGACGGGCCATCCGGTTCGCGCCCCGGTGCCCACCCAGCAGCGGGATCACTACGGCACCATCATCGCTGATCGAAATCACTGGCGGTTCGCTGCGTTTATCGGCCAACAAAGGGGCCACGGCGCGGATCAGGATGCCACTGGCGCAAACGCCCACAATCGGGATGCCTGCGGCGAAAAGATCGCGGGCATGGTCGAGCGCATTGGCAAACCACGCATCGGCCCGGTCTACCCGGCCCTGACGCCCGTGCACCTGAGCGCCCAAGGCCGCAGCGACCCGGTGCGCGACAGGTTCGCCAGACCGCGACAGGGCCAAGACGACAGGAATTACAGCCATGGATCGGCCCCTTTGGTAAGCAGGATCATTGAAAAATACGGGGCCACTTCGGGCGCATCGGCCAGCGACAAAACCACCTGTTGTGGCAGGGTCGCGCGTTCGACATAGGTCGCCTGGTCCGTCAGGCCAAGGTCGGCGATGACGGCGCGGATTTTCGGCAGATGCCGCCCAACCTTCGTGATGACCACAGATTCCGCCCCATCGATCCGGGCGCGCAGCTCGGGTTCGGGCAGGGGGCCGGGCAGGACGGTCAGGCGTTCGTTGCGGGCCACAAGGGGCATTCCGGCGACGGCGGCGCAGGCGGTGATGCTGGTGACTCCGGGAACGATTTCCACGCGGTAGCGGGTCGATAGCCGGGCGTAAAGATACATGAAAGAGCCGTAAAAGAACGGATCGCCTTCACACAGGCAGACCACATCCTGCCCGTTGTCCAAGGCAGCGGCGATTTGTGTTGCCCCCTGATCATAGGCCGCCTGCGCAGGCTCGCGTTCGGTCGACATCGGCACGTCCATGACGATTTCGACAGCCCCCGCCGGGATCAGCTCTGCCGCGATAGACCGGGCAAAGCTGGCCGCCCCGGCGAGGGTCGGGTAGGCCACCACAGTCGCGTTCCCGATCAGCCGCGCCGCGCGCAAAGTCATCAGATCCGGCGCACCGGGGCCGACACCCACGCCATACAAAATGCCGGTCATCGCTTGATCAGGCTCCATTGCGTGACCGGCATCAGCGGGCGCCAGCCTGTTAACCGCCCGACAGGTTCCGCCCGGTTCACCGCGATTTTGACCAGTTGCCCGCCGTGGGATTTGTGCAGGGCGATCAGTTCGGCCTCTGACTCCAGCGTTACAGCATTGGCGACCAACCGACCGAGCGGACGCAGGGCGGACCATGCGGCGGCGAATATGTCGGGGGTCAGGCCACCACCGATGAAGATCGCATCAGGGGCGGGCAATCCGGTCAGGGCGGCGGGGGCCTGCCCGTCGATAATCTCCAGCTTTGGCGCACCCAGAGCCAGCGCATTGGCTGCCGCCATGGCGCGGCGGTCGGCACGCGGTTCGATGCCGATGGCACGGGCGTAACGTGCAGAGCGCATCCATTCGATCGCAACCGACCCACAGCCCGTGCCGATATCCCAGAGCAGCGCCCCGCGCATCGGCATCAGTTTGGCGACGGTCACGGCGCGGACCTCTTGCTTGGTCATGGTCCCATCGGATTGGAACAATTCGTCGGGCAGGCCCGGCACGCGCGGCAGCAGGGCGGCGTCAGGCGAGGCGATGCAGTCGACGGCGAGGGTATTGAACGGCGGGACGGTATGCGCCCAATCGGCGGCCAGTCCGTCAAACCGCGCCTCATCCTTGCCACCCATCGCCGCCATCACGGTCAGCCGACTTTGCCCGAAACCCCGTTCGGTCAGGAACGCAGCGATCCGCGCCGGGGTCTCGGCCCCGGTGGTCAGGATCAAGAGCCGCGCCTCGGGTTGGATGAAGGCGATCATCTGCTCGACCGGGCGGCCATGCACGGTCAGCGTTTCCACATCGGCCAAAGACCAGCCCATCCGGGCGGCGGCAAGTTGAAAGGCCGAAAGCTGCGGGTGGTAGATGATTTCGGCGGGCGGAATGGCTTGGCCGATCTTGGCCCCAACGGAAAACCACAACGGGTCGCCTGTCACCAAAACCACGGCGCGACGGCCCTTGAGCCCTTTGATCGTGTCGATCATCGCGTTGAACGGGCTGGGCCAGGCCAGTCGTTCGGCGCTGATCGTGTCGGATAACTGGTGATGCCGTTCGCCGCCAAGTATGACCTGCGCCGTTTGCACGATGGTGCGGGTGGCGGGGGTCAGGCCCGCAATCCCATCTTCGCCAATGCCGACGATATGCAACCATGGTTTGATTTTGGGGGGCTTACTCATCGGCGGCGGCCAGCAGGGTGTGAAACGGGTCGATCCCCAGCTTTTCCCCGGCTTGCACCCGGGTGACATAAGCCAACAGGTGCAGGCGGGTCGGGTTTGGGCCGGCCAGCGTTTTGGGCCGATTGTCGGCGTCAAACTGATCCAGATGGGCCGCGAAATTGGCGCGGGCTTTGGTCAGGGTCCGGCCGTTTGGAGCATCTGGTGACAGGGTATCAGCGTCTGCGTCGTCCTGCCCGTCATCTTCCCAGCGACACAGCGGGCAGACCTCGTAAGCCTCTCGAACCGTCAGGGTAGGGTATTTGCAGCAGGGGCACAGAAACCAGCCTTGCCAGCGCGGGGCATTGGCGTGGTCGCGGGCATCCAGCGACGCAATGGTTTTGCGGAACATCGATGTGATGTCTTTGGGGTCAGTCATGGCCCGGCCCAGTGCCCAGCCCCGCCGCCAGCGCATTGACAGCGGCCGAGGCCATCGCCGATCCGCCCTTGCGCCCGCGCAAGGTAATGTAGGGCACGCCGCGCGGATTGGCGGCGAGTTCGGCCTTGGATTCGGCGGCCCCGACGAAGCCGACCGGAAAGCCCAGGATGACGGCAGGCTTTGGCCAGCCCGCATCCAGCAACTCAAGCAGATGGAACAGCGCAGTGGGCGCATTGCCGATCGCCACCACCGCATCGGCCAGATGGTCGCGCCACAAATGGACGGCGGCGGCCGAGCGGGTATTGCCGATGGCATGCGCTAACGATGGCACCGAGGTCTCATTCAATGTGCAGATGACGGCATTGTTGGCGGGCAAGTGGCGCCGGATGATCCCCGACGCCACCATCTCGCAATCGCACAGGATCGGCGCACCCCGCGTCAGGGCGATGTTTCCGACCGTGCTGACATGGGCGCTGTAGTCGAGCCGGTTGGCAATTTCCGTCATTCCGCAGGCGTGGATCAGCCGGGTGATCAGCGGCTGCATGTCGGGCGCAAACCGTTCAAGCCGCGCCTCGGTGCGGACCGTGGCGAAGCTTTGCGCATAAATTGCGGCGGGGTCTTTTTCATAGGGGCGCAATGGTGGGCCTTTGGGATTGGGGCGAGGCGGGAGCCTCCGGCGGGAGTATTTTTGCAACTTCGGAAAATGCAGGAGCTATTTCCTGGTCTTGAGGGCGGACAATGGCCCGAGCGGATGGGCGGCATGGGGGTAGGTGGCGTGAACGTGCTCGGCCGGTACATGGTCATGCGGATGGAAATGCCCGTTACCGTCGCCATGGTCGTGCCACTGGCCGTGGTTGTGGTCCATATGGGCCATGTGCCCCAGCGGCGGCAGCGAAGTCTGCGCCTGCAACCGACAGAGGCCGGTGCAGAAGGTGTCGCAAAGCTCGCAGTCCGCCACGTTAGAACCGGGGGCAGAGGCCCCTTGCCCTTCGACATGGTGGTGGTGCGATTCCTGCACCGCGCCGACTTCGGCCTCGAACCCCAGCACCTGCACCCGGTATTTGCACATCGCGCAGTTCGGGGGTGGGATTTCGCCCACCTGTTCGGTGATCCGTTCGGCGAAGGTTTCCAGCACGGATGGGTGATCGCCCAGATAGCCTGCCTTGATGAACTGAATGCCGGGGTGTTCAGCCGCGACCTGATCGGTGAACCCATAGATCCGGTCGATCAAGATGCCCGAAAACAGGAAATACGGGAACACGATGACCCGTGTATAAGGCAGGCGGGCCACATGTTGCAGGCAGGGTTCGACCAGCGGGAAGGTGACGCCGGAATAGCCGACTTCGCACCAGCCAAAGCCCATGCCTTCCTGAATCATCCGGGCAACTTTGGACACGTTTCCATTGGCATCAGGGTCAGAGGCACCCCGACCGATGACGACAAGGCAGGTGTCGTGTAGCGCGATGGTCCCGTGGTCGGCATTGGCCTGATCGACGGCGGTTTGAATCCGGGCGGCGGCGGCGGCGATCATCTTGGGGTCGACGCCCAATTCGCGGCCATAGCGCACCTCGACCCCGTGTTGCGCGGCATAGGTGTTCAGGACAGTGGGGATGTCGTTTTTCGCATGCATCGCGGC
>JANOMH010000335.1:0-4248 GCA_031420215.1 Rhodobacterales bacterium
GAAACCATTGCTTCGTTCAAAGCCGTGGTTGCCGGTGAATACGACCACCTGCCCGAAGGGGCGTTCTATATGGTGGGCGGGATCAAGGAAGTGGTGGCCAAGGCCGAACGTATGGCCGCAGCAGCGGCTTAAGGGGTTAACATGGCAGACACCGTGCAATTCGATCTGGTTTCCCCTGAACGGCGGCTTGCGTCCGTTCAGGCCCGCGAAGTGCAGATCCCCGGGGCCGATGGCGACATGACGGCGATGCCGGACCATGCCCCAACGATCACCACCCTGCGCCCCGGCGTGTTGCGCGTGGTCCATGCGGGCGGGACCGATGACTATGTCGTCTCGGGTGGCTTTGCAGAAATCACCGCAACCACGGTTTCGGTGCTGGCCGAAGAGGCTTTGCCCAAGGCCGAAGTGACTCAAGCGATCTATGACCGCTTGGTGAATGATGCCAAATCGGCGCTCGACGATGCGAAGGGCGAGACCGGCAGTGTTGATGCAGCGGCAAAGACGCTTGCCGACGTCATTGCCATCGCCGGTGCCGTCGGGTTAAGCGCGCGCGACTGAGCCACTGGAAACATGCGAAAATTCCAAAAAAGGCCCCGCTTCGGGGCCTTTTTCCTTTTTGTTCGCGGAAATTTGCCGCAATCTGACCTGAGATAATTTTTGGCATGTAGCAGAGAAAACCAACCATGCTGCCATTATTTTCGGACCTAGGTTACTTCGAATGATTGATGACGAACGAGTCTGCCCCGTATGAAACGACTGAACAGTAACAGCATCGGCATTGACCAGGGCGAAGTTGTCCTGTTTTCCGATTTTGAACATGACGGCATGATGTGGAAAGGTGAAGGTCCGCGCCAAGCCCGTGCCTATGTGACGTTTTCAGACAGCTTTGTTGAACCGCCGGTGGTCAGGGTCAGCCTGTCAATGTGGGATATGTCCAACTCGGCTAACGCCCGTGCAGACATTACTGCCGAAGATGTGACCGCAAAGGGCTTTGCGATCCTGTTTCGCACCTGGGGCGACACGCGCGTCGCCCGTGTCCGGGTCAATTGGCAAGCCATCGGCAGCCTTGGGGATGACGAAGTCTGGGACGTAGACTAAACTCAGGCCGCCGAATACATGCCTTCGTAGATCGGAGCCAGGGTTTCGACATCCAGCAATGACGAAATCGACGTGCCATTCCAGGTGTTCAGGATCGCCTGGGCAAACAGCGGGGCACTGGGCACGATCCGGATGTTGGACGCTTTCAGTACCGATGCAGTGGGCTCAATCGTATCGGTGATGACCAGCGATTTCATCACCGAATTCTGGATCCGCTCGACCGCCGGGCCGCTCAGCACCCCATGCGTGATATAGGAATGCACTTCGACGGCACCCGCCTTGATCAGTTCCTCGGCGGCCTTGCACAGGGTTCCTGCCGTGTCGCAAATGTCATCAACCAGAATGCAGACCTTGCCGGTCACATCGCCGATCACCGTCATATCTGACACTTCGCCCGCCTTTTCCCGGCGCTTGTCGACAATGGCCAATGGCGCGTTGATCCGCTGTGCCAGTTCCCGGGCGCGTGCCACGCCGCCGACATCGGGGGACACGACCATCAGATGGTCCATCCGGTCGCGAAAGTTATGGGCGATATCCAGCGCAAAGATTGGCGAGGCATAAAGGTTATCCACCGGAATATCGAAGAACCCTTGAATCTGCGCGGCATGCAGATCCATGGTCAGGACCCGCGCCACCCCGGCCTCGGTCAGCATATTGGCGACCAGTTTGGCGGTAATCGGCGTGCGTGATTTGCTGCGCCGGTCTTGGCGGGCATAGCCGAAATACGGGATCACGGCGGTAATGCGGGCGGCAGAGGAACGGCGCAGGGCATCGACAATAATCAGCAATTCCATAAGGTTATCATTAGCCGGGCGCGACGTGGGTTGGATCACATACATATCCTCGCCACGGACATTTTCATAAACCTCGACAAAAATCTCGCCATCGTTGAACTGCTCAACCCGGGCATCGACCAGCCCCACCGTCATCCCCCGATGCATCGTCATCCGCCGGGCGACGGCGCGGGCCAGCGGTTTGTTGGCGTTACCGGAGATTAGTTTGGGCTCAGTCATGGAAGCCATATGCGCGGTCCTCTGGCAGGGGTCCACTGTTGCGAAAGTCCTGAGATCAGGGCAACAGATTCGTGACGTTGACACCGCCTAGCACAGGCTTAGGGTCGGGCAAAGCCAACGCAGGACCAAGGGGTCGAATATGCCGCATATTGATTACTTCTTTGCCCCGATCTCGCCATTCACCTATCTGGCGGGCACACGACTAGAGGGGATCGCGTCGCAACATGGCGCAACGATCACTTATAAACCGCTCGACATCATGGCGCTGTTTTCCCGGACCGGCGGCTTGCCGCCCAAAGACCGGCATCCAAGCCGGCAGGAATACCGGTTGCAAGAGATTCGGCGGCAGGCGGCCAAGTTGGGCATGCCGATCAACCTGAAACCCGCTTTCTGGCCCGCCAACGGCGCCCCCGCCGCCTATGCGATGATTGCCGCCCAACGTGCTGGCGGCGGTGATCTGGGCGCTTTGGTGCATTCATTCCCCCGCGCTGTCTGGGCCGAAGATCGCAATATCGCCGAGTCCGATGTGATCCGCGATTGTCTGTCCAACGCCGGGTTCGACCCCGATTTGGCCGACCGGGGCATGTTCACCGGGGCCGAGATTTACGAGGCTAATCTGGAAGAAGCGGTGATGCGCGGGGCCTTTGGTGCGCCGTTCTACATCACCGATACGGATGAGCGGTTCTGGGGGCAGGACCGGCTGGATGATCTGGATCTGCATCTGGCGGGCAAGCTCTGACGTATAGCGTGACCGTTGGGCAGGGGTCGCCCGCACTGATGATGCACTGTTCTTTGGCGCGGCATGAAACACTGCTGCCGCTGGCGGGGTTGTTGCCACATCGGGTTACCCTGTTTGACCTGCCCGGACATGGGCGTAGCCCCGATTGGGACGGACAGACCGACTATCAATCTGTCACCTGTGCTATTGCCGAAGGGCTGACGGCCCCCGCATCGCACCTGATCGGCCACTCCTTTGGGGCAGCGGTCGCCCTGCGGCTGGCCTGCACGCGGCCTGATCTGGTGTCGCGCCTGACGCTGATTGAGCCGGTTTTCTTTGCCGCCGCCCGCGGGACTGCGGCTTTTGACGCAAATCGCAGCACCTTTGCCGCCTTTGAGCAGGCCATGCTGGCCGGGGACCGGACCGGCGCTGCCCGCGCCTTTATCGGCATGTGGGGACAGGGGGGGTGGGATGATCTTTCAGCCCGCGTCCGAACTTACATCGTTGACCGTATCCATCTGATCCCGGCGGGTGCGCCTGCGATTGAAGGCGACAATTTCGGACTGCTCACCTCGGGCCGGATCGAAGCATTAACGATCCCCGTGACCCTGATTGCCGGGGCCAATTCACAGCCGGTGATCGCGGCGATTCATGCCGCATTGGCGACCCGCATCCCGCAGGCGCGCCGTGTCACCATCCCGGATGCAGGGCATATGGTGCCCTTGACCCATCCAGAGGCGGTGTTCCGGGCTATGAATTAGCGCCAAAGGCCGCCAACAACTGGTCCACACTGGCGTCTGTCATTGACCAGTCACAGACGAAGCGGGCCATCAACATTTCGCCCGGATCGCCAGCCGCATGATCGCCGTCCCAGACGTAATAGACCGCCCCGGCGGCATGCAGGCGCTGATGCATGACCCGCGGAAAGCGGACGAAAATCAGGTTCGCCTGGGGGTCAGTGATAATTTCGACACCAACAATCTGGCGCAATCCAGTCGCCAGCCGGGCCATCCGGGCATTGGCAGCGCGAGCCATGTCGAGCCAGAGGTCATCGGTCAGGTAGGCCAGAAATTGCGCCGACAGATAGCGGTGTTTTGAGAATAAATGTGCCCCGCGCTTGCGCCGTAACTCAAACTCCCATGCCAGCGCCGGGTCGAAAATCACGCAAGCCTCGACCCCCATCAACCCGTTTTTGGTGCCGCCAAAACTGACCGCATCAATCCCGGCCTTCCATGTCATCTCGGCGGCAGAGCAACCCAGATGCACCAACGCATTGGAAAACCGCGCGCCATCCATGTGGGTTTTCAAGCCATATTCACGCGCAACCCCGGTCAACGCCTGCAATTCGGCGACGGAATGCACCGAGCCTTTTTCGGTGGCCTGCGAGATCGATACCGGCCCGCGCTGTGGCCCATGCAC
>JANOMH010000336.1:0-3277 GCA_031420215.1 Rhodobacterales bacterium
ACTTTCCAGCAGGGTCTGCATCGCGTCGCGCACCTGATCGGTCTGCGCCTGCACATCGCCGGGGCGCATGAACGACTGGATCGTCGCCAGTGAGGCCGCGTCGATCTGTGCTTCGGCCCCGCCGGAAAAGGCAAGGGCGGCGGTGAAGTGTTCTGCGGGGGGTGGGATTGCAGGAGCGGCGCTGGTCTGGGCGGCGGCCGCATCCGAGAGGGCCTGCGCGGGGGCCACGCTGGCGGCAATCTGTGGCGCTGGGGTAGTTGTTGCCGCAACTGACTGCGCCGGGGTCTGGCTGGCCACGGCCTGCATGACAGGGGCTGCGCTAGCTGACAACGTGGCCGCAGGGGCGGTGCTGGCAGGGATCTGCGCAGTTGGGGCAAAGATGGCCACAACCGAGGCCGCAGGTGGCGCAGTCGCCACAACCTGGGCCGCAGGTGGCGCAGTCGCCACAACCTGGGCCGCAGGTGGCGCTGTCGCCACGACCGGGGCCGCAGGTGGCGCTGTCGCCACGACCGGGGCCGCAGGTGGCGCTGTCGCCACGACCGGGGCCGCTGCCGCTGGCGTGGCAGAAATTGGGGCCACCGCCGTAGTGCTGGCTGTGATTGCGGTCTGTGGCGGCGGCACTTGTGCAGTCACCGGCTCTTGCGGCGCGCTGGCCTTGGCCTGTTCGGTCGGCGGGGCAACCGGCCTGGCCCGGCTTTGGGTAATCGCCCCTTGGGCCAATTGTGCCCCGTTGGTCGCTTCGGTCGCTGCCTGCGGGCTGTCAGGGGTGACAGGGGCGGCATCCGAGCGGGCCACCTCTTGGGTTTCGATCTGCACTTGCGACTTCGGGCGCGGTTGGGCGTCAATCGGCTCTGGCGCAAGGATGACCGGCAAGGCCAGCCCAACACCGATATGCAGCACGACCGACGCCACGCCCCCCGCCAGATAAAGCACAGCCCCCTTCATGGTGGCGATGGCGTGACGATCAGCGCCACATCCTTTGCGCCCAATTGCTCCAAGGCTGATACGATAGGCAGAACGTGGCTGAGCGCCGTGGTCTTGTCAGCATTGACCCGGATCAGCATCTCGGGCGTGCGGACCAGCCGGTCGGTGATGGCAATCGCCAATGCGTCGCGTTCAATCGCGATACCGTCGAGGGCGAGTACGCCGTCCGGGCTGATCGACACGGTGATCCCGCCTGCGGGCAGGTCGGTGCCGGTGACCCCAACAGGGGGGAGTACGGCAAAGGGAGCGCTGGCATCCAGCCGCCCGATCAACATGAAAAAGATCAACAGGAAAAACACCACGTCGATCAGAGCGACGATGGTTTCGGGATGCTGGCGGTGCGGCGGGCGGCGCAGTTTCATGGGCTCGCCTCCAGCCGGATCACCCGCAGGCGGACGGCTCCGGCAGTGGTCAACGTATCCATGACGGTGATCAGCGCCTGCATATCCGCCCCGCCCGAGGGCAGGATCACCACCGGGGTCAGCGGGTCGTTGGCCAGCCTGTCGCGGATCGTGCTGGCCAAGGCTTCCGGGGTCAGAACCTGCCCGCCAATCGCAGCGGAGCCATCTGCAGTGATCCGGACCAGCACGGTCGTGCCGGCATCTGCCGTGGCCGCGGTTGGTTCGGTCGGGGGGGGATCATCGCTGTGTTCGACGGCAGGAACCATATCGAGGTCAAGGTAGGTTGAGGTGACCATGAAAAAGAACAGCAGGATGATCATCACGTCGATCATCGACACAATGGAAATCCCGGTGCGGGACGGCGGGGCGCGTCTGATTCCCAGTCCGGCCATGGACTACAAACTCCCCGGAGCCACGCCGCCATTTTCGATGAACAGAATCTGGCCGACAGCGGATTCGATTTTCTGCGCGGCCCGGTCCACCCGCGCGGCAAACAGTCCGGCACCGATGGCGGCAGGGATTGCGACCATCAGCCCGGCGGCGGTGGTCAGCAGCGCCAGCCAGATGCCTCCGGCAAGGACAGATGCATTGGCCGCGCCTTCGGCCTTTGCAAGGTCTTGAAATGATTGGATCATCCCCAGAACAGTGCCGAGCAGCCCAAGCAGCGGGCTGACCATGGCGATCAGTTCCAGCAGGCGGATTGACCCTGACAGCCGGGTCACTTCCTCGTTGCCATGTCGGGTCAGTTCTTGTTCCAGTGCCGGGCCTTTCGCGCCTGCATCAATCGCGGCCATGGCATAGGCCATGATTTTGTCCGCCGGGGCGCGGCCGGTACTGATTTCGGTCTTGGCGGCCTCACGCTCGCCCTGGGCCCATTTGGCGATGGCGGCGTCACGGCGCGACCCGCCGCCGACAACGGGCCAAAGTTGCAAGATCTTGGCCACGATCACGGTCAGGGACAGCACAGACAGCGCGGCAAGGATGAACATGATCGGCCCACCTGCCGTCATCATTGCCCAGATGTTATTGCCCATCTTACTTTACCAAAGCTGCCGAAGTGCGGCTGTTCAGTTCCAGCAAGCTGTAGCAGTCCATCTGGTCGGCATTCTGCGGTTTGCAGGACGGGATTTCATGCAGCAGGATTTCAGAGATATCGGTGCAGGCGATATCTGGAATCTCGAACAGTTTCAGGGTCGTGCGGGCGGCAGGCAAGGGGGCCGCGTCGATTGACAGCAGCCGGTCGATCACGCCGTTACCGCTGAAAATCGCCAAAGACATCTCGAATCCTTCGAATGTCAGCCCGGTTTCGTTGCGAAACAGAAAGAACGCGCGGCAGCCACCGGTGTCGTTCGGCTCGAACTTGTTGATCTCGACCGTCAGTGGGCCAGTTGCGGCTGGCGCGGTCGATTCTGCCTGGGCCATTGCCATCTGACCAGTGATCAGGGCGGCAAGAACCAGGCATCCACACAGGAGTTGTCGCATGGTTTATCCTTCCAATTGCGCTTAAAAACGTTTGGGACGGCAAAAACGAACTTTAACCCTACAAAACGGCCCAAAACTCTGCGTGTCAATCAGTCTTAGGCGCAATCGCGGCGGCCGGACCCGCACCCGTGGTCAGACGGTTCCGCGGCACAGAGATTTCAAGTGCCGCACAACTCTTCATTGACATTGACCCTAGGTCTGGATTCATATCGGTGGTAAGGTCAGGAAATCGACGGTGCTGCAGCCATTCCGCGTAGCGCCGCACATGTCTGGATATTTGTTTTTGTTTCTAGCGTTTAAGCTGTTTTCGCCTAAGGGGGGCATACAATGAATTTGGACGCTCTGCTTGGCGTCAAGGACGGGGACGGCCCTAGCGGCGAGAACCTCGAGTATGATGCTGACTTTGTCTT
>JANOMH010000337.1:0-2968 GCA_031420215.1 Rhodobacterales bacterium
GGCAGAGCCGCAGACGGCCCTGACCTATGGCCCGGTGCGGGCCATTACCAGTGAGGGCGTGGTGGAAAACTACACAGGTGGGTTAGGGCGCGATATGACGCCGTCCGAACTCAAAGCGGCCCCCCCGATCAATACCTTGACGGCCTGTTTCAGGAATATTTTCCGCGACAAACCAATTTCCCTGTTCATGCGCACGTCAACCATTGGCGATCTGACCGTCTGGGCCATGCTGGGCTATCATGGTGGGGGTCGCTATCGGCTCTGTTGCACAAATCAGGGTGAGGTCGCGTTTCCCCTTGCCTTGAGCGGACTCATCCCACGCGCTGCGTTTGCGGGGTTCCGAGTGCCGTGAAGCGGTTGAGGATTGCCGCGCTGATCTGAAGCTCTGCGGCCTGTCTGGGGTCTGATGCCGGAGAGTGCAGAATAGTACGTTAGCGAAAATAGCGCGTTGAAATTAAAGGTTTTTCTGATCCCGCTAACACCTCAAATTTTTATGTTTTCCGAACCTCATAACTCATTGTTTTTAAATGGTTATGCAATTCTTAGCGTGGTTTTCTGCACTGAGCCGTAACAGACCCCATGTTGCCAGAATTGCGGATAGTTCCGGGTGAGAGGTCGAAGTGCCATCACGAAAATGATTTGATCTCACACTATTTTTTATGCTATCAACTTTGGTCAATACAAGCATAGCGGGACGTCTTACATGGGCAACATGACTGTCAGAAACCTACCCGACTTCATCCATGATCAACTGCGCGAGCAGGCGGCCTTGCACCAACGCAGTGTCGAAGCCGAGGTGCGGTCCATCCTGATCGACGCCGTGACATCCGCCCATGCCGGTGGCTTTGGCCAAAGGTTGCACCAACGCTTCAAAGGGACTTTCGGCGACGACTTGGCCGTGGTCCGGGATCAAACCGCAAGTGACCCGGATATGTTTCAGTGATCATTCTGGATACGAATGTCCTGTCCGAAACGCAGCGGCCAAATCCTGATCCAAAGGTCTTGGCTTGGCTCGATTCCCAAGCCCCAACCAGTCTCTATCTGACTGCGATCACTGTCGGAGAGCTGATGTTCGGGGTCCATTGTCTTGATCCCGGCGCACGGCGCACGGGTTTGCTGGAGACGCTGACCACGGTCATCAATGATGATTTTCGCGGGCGCATACTGCCCTATGATGCCGCTGCCGCCTACATCTATGGCAAACAGGTCGCAGCAGCCCGACGCGCCGGGATCACCATCGGGCAAGCTGACGGCCAGATTGCCGCGATTGCCATTGCACAGAATGCAGCACCTATCGCAACCCGTGACCGCAAGCCATTTGATGCCTTGCAGCTGACCGTCATCAACCCGTGGGACTTTGAAAAATGAGGCTTTGTGGGCGTGCGCAGGCGCGCCAATGGAAAGACTGTCGCCCACATCATTTCAGGTCTGCCGCGTCGGCAGGTGCCGGATTGTCTCGCCCATTGCAGTGTCAGCTTGGACCAGATCGAACTGCGTTTGCAGGTTCAACCAGAACTGCGGATCGATCCCAAACCAGTGGCCGAAGCGTAGCGCGGTGTCGCCCGTAATCGCACACTTGCCGCCGACGATCTGGCCGATACGGTTGGGCGGCACGTCAATCTGACAGGCAAACTCGCTCAAGGTGATCCCGATAAAATCGAGCTCGTCCTCCAACACCTTGCCAGGAACAACTGCACGCATCATTGCTGAGCCCTACTCTAACGCGACATGCAGCCTGCGTCCGACTGCTTTCGCGGTACGGGCCAAGGCCAGCAAAGTCACAGCATGATTGTTGGGGTCCAGCAATTGATCAAGCTGAGAGCGATTGATTTCCAGACGCCGCGCCATTTCAACTTTGGAAATTGCCTGCACTTCCATCATCGTCGCAAGCTGGAAGGCCAGCACGCGCCTTATGGCCTGCTGGGTCGTGTCGTCGCAAGTGCCTTGCTCACGAAGAAAGTCTTCGAAGAGCTGACCGCCGACCCCGTGTTCTTTTTCAATTGTCATTTCAAGCCCCCTATTCGTTTTTCGGCGGTTTAGCACAAGAGCAGAACATGATTGCGGTGATCCTGTGCAGCAGCCCTGTCAGCTGGCGCCTTGTACCTGCGCCGAATACTGGTTCATCGAGTTCCCTGCCCTGCCCGCAAAACTTGTCGGGACTCTTTGCATTTTCCGGATTATCCGGATATGGTGCGAACTCATACCTCGTTACAAGGCGTAAGAAAATGAAAACCATGACCGCCTCGGTTGCGAGCAAAGAGTTTGGGCGCTATCTGGATGCGGTGCAGCGCGAGCCTATCGTCGTGACCAAAAAGAACCGTGCTGTGGCTGTCACCGTGTCCATCCAGGACTGGGAAGAACTGCTTCAGCATCGCATTGAGCAAGGCATCACCCAGGGCTTGAGAGACGTCGACGCAGGACGTTTTGAGGTGATGAATGACGCCAGTACAGCCCGTCGCATTGCTGCGTTTAAGGTCCGTAACAGCACCGCCACATGAAAGTGGTCATCACGCAAGCTGCAAGCGACAGCTTGTGGCCAATTTATCTGTATCACCTTGAATACTCGCAGCAATTCGCAGATCAGTTCCAGTACGACATTGACCGCTTCATCGTGGACAACCTCGAAGCCCATCCGCTTTTGGGGCATCTTTACCACGAAGGCCGGGGGATACGGCGGCTGACTTTTCAGAAACGATACAACATCTACTACACGCTGCGCGACGAGACTGTTTTTGTGCTATTCGTCTTTGACGGGCGGATGACTATTAACACCGAAATTCGGGAAAGTGGTGTGAACCTCGCGTCCTTGCTGCCAGAGGAAGGCTTGGACTAGGTGTTTGATCCCGGAGTTTGATGGTGCAGTCTTTTCCTTGGAATGGAAGGAGGCACTATGGGACAAATTCTTCACGGCAGCGCCACGACGACTGAGGCAATCCGTCGAGCAATACAAAATAGTGAAGCGAGCCTG
>JANOMH010000338.1:0-1989 GCA_031420215.1 Rhodobacterales bacterium
CGGGCTTCGGGCGGGCCGTCCGGACCCGAGCGGATGTAGCAGCGCGGGTGGAAATGCAGATTGGTAAGTCCCCGCAGGCGCGTGATCCCCCGATGGCGCAAATAGGTCTCGGCCAGTGTGCCCGCGATGGGCCGTGAGATGGCCAGCAACCGCTGCACTGCTGATGACGATATGGTGCGTTGGCTGTGCGCGGGTCGCGCCGTGTCGCGATGGGTTTCTGGCCGGGGCAGGCTGAGAAACCGGCAAGCCTCGTCGGCGGCGGCGCGAAAGTCGGCGAGGCGGCAACTCTCGCGGATCACGTCGAGCAGATCGCCATGTTCGGACGTAGCGGCATCGGTCCAATGACCGGCGGCGCCGGGGCCGTTGTCCGGTCCTCTGAGCCGCAGGAACATCGACCGTCCCGGTGTGTTGCGCGCATCGCCGACGAGCCAGTATTGGCCCACGCGATGACCGTTCGACAGGTAATGCTGGCACACCGCTTCGGCATCATTCGCAAGGCTGTGCGCCAGATCGGCAATGAAAGATCGCATGGGACACCTCAAATAAAAATGGGTCCGCGCTGCCGCGGACCCAAGGTGGGGGGGAGGTTTTGTTATTCCGCGGCGGTCAGTTGTGCCTCTTGCTCCGCCTCCGCAGCGGCGCCCGGCTGGGCCACATCGTCCATGGCCGGTGCGCCAGCGATGGCCGCCGTTTGCACCCCGGCGTCCGGGCTGTCCGCAACATCAATGTCGTCGACCACATCGCCCACTACATCTGTCGATGGTGGCATCCTCTGCCCCGACGTCCGCAGCGGCTCCGGCAGCCAGCCGGTATCCGTCAGAAGCGCCTCGGCTTCGGTGGGCATCTCCAGCTTTTTGAGCTGCGCAATCCGGTCGGCAACCTCCCCGCCTTTCGCCTCGCGCAGGGCCTACAGAATGCGGGCCTTGGTCACGCGGCCGAGTTAATTCCCGACCGTCGGCTGCCAGCCAGCCGCCGCCATGTCGAGGTGCAGGCAGGCTGCCAACAGATCTGCATGCGCCAGCGCCTTGGGACGGCGGTTGTAGGTCTCATGCACCGCGTTGAGGCTCTGGCTGATGCAATGCGCGAAGAGGGCTGACCGGTCTTCGGCATCGAACATGACCAGAACATCCCAGAGATCATCGGATTCCGCGAGCAACCGTTGCGCCCAGGCGTCATGCCGCGCCGCGATGGACAAAGCGGAAGGCGTGTCGGCCAGTCCCGGAGCTTGCGCGGCGAAAGTGGCCGACTTCGCATCGATCTCGAGGCAGCTTTCCAGCACATAGGGGTAGAAAGTCTTGAGACAGAACAGATGCAGGGCGGCGATGAAGGCCACTTCCGGATCCTGCGCCAGCGCGTCGCGCAGGGCCAGCGTGCGATGCGCGGTCAGTTCGGTGATCAGGCGATCCGGCAAGGGGCGGATCGTGTCATCTTCGTCTTCTGCATCGCCTTGATCGCCGCTGTCGTCGGATGCGGTGGGATTGTCTGCACCGTAAGCCGTATCGCTGTCGTCAACATCGTCTCCCTCATCATCACTCCCCGCCGTTTCCACCCGACGTTCATCTTCGGGCCGCACATAGCCGCGCTCGATGCGCAGACCGCACGACCCGTCGATGCTGACGAAGACCCCGGCCCGCGCCTTGTCATCATCCCCATAAAGCACCGTACGATTCTGGAACGCCTCCATTGCCGTCTCGATCTCGCCCAGCCGCGCGTCGACATCGTCGGGCAACTCGTCGACGCCCTGCTGCTCGGCCTCAATCTGCGCGAATTCGGCCGTCAGCGCGGCATAAGCCGCCTGTTCCGCCGCATCCGGCGGCACCGCCTCGCCGATCACCCGGCGCAGCCCGAAAGTGTGGCCACAGGGAAAATCGACCGCAACCTCGATCCATTTCCAGCCCTCGCCACGCAGGGCGTCGGCTTCGCTCTCCAGCTTTTGCGCCACCATGCGGTCCAGCAGGGAGGTGTCCTGCAGAAAGCCGCCGTAGTCAG
>JANOMH010000339.1:0-5595 GCA_031420215.1 Rhodobacterales bacterium
GGGGCACGCATGATTGCCTCGCGCAGGTCATCATCGGTCAGCGTGGCGCGGCCCACATCCAGCGTGGCGATATCCAGCGACAGCTCGGATGCCAAAGCCCGGATCAGGCTGGATTTGCCGGTGCCGGGCGGGCCATAGAACAGGTAGCCGCGCCGCCACGGCACACCCCGTTGCGCATACCAATCCTGCGCGCTGTAGAACCAACGCATGTCAGCGACCAAGGTTTTAACCCTGTCATCATCCACCGGAATGGTGCCCAGCGCCCGACGCGGAATATCGCCCAGAGCCAGCCCACCCGCAAAGAAATCGGCCTTGAGGGCGGTGGCGATGAATTGGTTGATCATGTCAAACAAGGGCCGCCTCCAGTCTCAACGAGTGTTCAGTCGCCCAAGGCGAGGGATGGAATTTGGGGATACGGCCGCCGCTAGTTAGAACGGACGGGCAATCATCCACGACAGAATTGCCCATTGATCAGGTCTCGATTTTCGTAGTTTCCAAAGGCCGACCCTGCGGTCAGCCGATCAGATCAAGGCCAGCCGTTCATCGGCTCTGGCGTTGAATGGCCCTGAAAGGGCGGCGCTGGTGCAAGACATGGCAAGGCCCTTTCTGTGTCAGGGGCGGGGTTTGGACTGAAGCGGCGTTTCGGTCTGCCGGATGATTCCGGCAAATCCTATTTTTCATTGCCCTGTCAGGGTGGCATTCCGGCAACGCAAGCTGCAGGCGTGGTTCGGGCTGGATTGGACTGCGGTTGCGCCAGGCTGACCGTCTGGCTTGATCTATAGACAGAAAAGCGCATGATAACGTTCTTTTGAACGGTCAGGTCAGATGGAAAATCATTTCGAGGAATCGCTAGACCCCGCTGATTGGACGGCTGCCCGCAAGGTGGCACACGGCATCATCGATGACGCGGTCCAGCATCTGAGCGGGCTGGGCGGCCGACCGGTCTGGCAGCAGATGCCCGACGATATCCGCGCAAGATTTGCCACCCCCTTGCCCACTGGTCCGACCCCGCTGGACCAAGTCTATGCGGAAGTGGCGCAAAATGTGCGCCCCTTTGCGATGGGCGCACTCCATCCGCGGTTCTGGGCCTGGTATATGGGCAGCGGCAATTTCACCGGGGCATTGGCCGATTTTCTGGCCGCTATCGATGGGTCCAATCTGGGTGGAGGCGATACGGCTGCGGTCAAGATCGACAATCAGGTTGTGGACTGGTTCCGGGAGATGATGGGGTTCCCCGACAGCGCGACAGGCACGCTGACCAGCGGCGGGTCAATGGCCAATCTGGTGGCGCTGACCGTTGCCCGCAATGCCAAGGCCGGGGTCGATGTGCGAGCCGAAGGGGTCACCAACCTGCCGCAACCCTTGCGCTTTTACACCTCGGATCAGGCGCATAGCTGCCATCAGAAATCCGTCGAGGCGCTGGGGCTGGGCAGCCGGTCCTTGCATCTGGTCGCTTCGAATGCAGCGTTCGAGATGGATGTGACCGCCCTTGAACAGGCGATTGCCGCTGACCGCGCGGGCGGCATGCGCCCGGCCTGTGTTATCGCGACGGCGGGCACCACCAACACCGTGTCGATTGACGATATCCGGGCAATTGCGGCGGTTTGCGCGCGCGAGGATATCTGGCTGCATATCGATGGCTGCATCGGGGCGCTGCTGAAACTTTCGCCGACGCAGGCCCATCTGGTTGACGGGATCGAGGCTGCTGATTCCATCGCACTCGACCCGCACAAATGGCTGCACACCCCATTCGAGGCGGGCTGTGCGCTGATCCGCGACGGCAAGCGCCATTTTGACACGTTCTCGATGCATCCCGATTATCTGGAGCAAAAGACCCGTGGGGTTGCGGCGGGCATGTTTCCCGCCGATTACGGCTATGAATTGTCACGCGGCTTCAAGGCACTGAAAATCTGGATGGCGTTCAAGGAACAGGGCAGCGCCAAATTCGGCCGGTTGATGGACCAGAACATTGCCCAGGCGGCTTATCTGGCCGGGCTGATCCGGGAGGCACCGGAATTGGAACTGATGGCCCCGGTCGCGATCAACATCGTCTACTTCCGGCACCGCCACCACGATGGAACCGAGGCGGCGCATAAGGCACTGAACACCGAGATTATGCTGCAAATGCAGGAATCCGGTGTCGCCGTTGTGACCGATACCAAAGTTCACGGCCAGCATTGCCTGCGCGTCGCAATCAACAACCACCGCACCCGCCGCGCCGATCTGGACCTGCTGTTGGCCGAGGTGTTGCGCTTGGGTCGCGACTTGCCGGAACAGCCCTGAGCGCCGCCTCTTGGCTGGCCGGGCAAGGCCTAACGCGCCCTTTTGCCGCTCGCACTGACACCAATGGCTGCAAGGATGATCAACCCGGTCGTCAAATCGCGGTAAAACGGATCGGCATTCAGGATGTTGAAGCCGTTGTTGATCAGCGCCAACAGCATGACGCCTGCAATGCTGCGCCAGACCGCGCCGACCCCGCCATAGATGCTGGTCCCACCCAGAATGACCGCCGCAATCGCCTCAAGTTCAAGCCCGGTCCCGGCAGAGGCTTGCCCCATCGACACCCGCGATGTCGCAATCGAAGCGGCCAATCCGGCGGCAAAACCGGCAGCGGCAAAGGTGATGACCTTGATCCGGTTCGCCCGGATGCCCGACAGGATTGCCGCCTCCTGATTACCGCCCACCGCCAGAATTTGCCGCCCCAGACTGCTGCGGGTCAGCACAAAGCCAAGCAGCAGCGCGAAACCCAGCATCACCCAGATCGACACAAACACCCCGCCCAGCTTTTCCCGGCCAAGCCAGGTGAATGCGTCCATTCTGACCGGGATCAGGCGGCCATCAGACATGACGACGGCAATGCCCTTGAAGATCAGGCTGGTCGCAATGGTGGCCAAAAAGGAATGGACATTCAGCATGGTGATGACAAGTCCGTTGACCACCCCCAACAACAGCCCCACGAACGGAGCCAGCAGCAGCCCGACAACCGGATCAAAATGCAGGGCGACCCAGGCAGAGACCACCGCCCCCATTGCAAAAATAGCCCCAACCGAAAGGTCAAATCCCCCGGCAATCACCACCAGCGTCATCGCCGCGGCCATGATTGCCAGGGGGGCATTTTGGTTAAGGATATTCAGCAGGTTCTGCGCCGACAGAAAGCTGTCGGACATCGCGGTCAGGGTCGTCATCAGAATCACGATCATGATCAGAACGGCGTAGTCCTGCAAAAATCTGGCAACGGCAAATCTGGTCATGGCGTCAGGCTCGCGTCATTGCCGGATTGATGGCGGAACAGGGCGTCAAGAACCGTCGCCTCATCTGATTTTGCCGGGTCAATCTCTTCTACAATCCGGCCCCTGTCGACAAGATAGGCGCGGTGCGCCAGACCCAGCACTTCCTCGATCTCGCTCGAAATCATCAGAACCGCGACGCCGGTGGCCGCGAGCTCTGCAATCGCCTCGTGAATGCGCTGTCGGGCGCCCACGTCGACGCCCCGGCTTGGTTCATCCAGGATGACGACCTTGGGGTCGCCCACAAGCCATTTGCCGATCAGCACCTTTTGCTGATTGCCGCCTGAAAAGAACGACACATCCCCTTCGGCCACAGCGGGGCGGATCTGAAAATAGTCGATCAGGTCACGCACAGCCCGCATCTCGTGAGCTTTTCGCATCCAGCCGCGATTGGCAAAGCGGCGCAGATGCGGCAGCGTCATGTTGGGCCGCACCGGCATGGTCATCACCAGTCCCAGTTTGCGCCGGTCCTCGGGCACCATGACAAGGCCGCGTTTGGTCGACTCATAGGGCGTTCGCCGCAGATAGTCTTGGCCGGTCAAGCGAACAGTGCCGCGGCCGGGATCAGCCCCGACAATGGCCCGCGCAATTTCGGTCCGACCACTGCCCACCAGCCCGATCAGACCGACAATCTCGCCTTTGCGAATTCTCAGCGACACGTCCCGCACGCCCGCGTCCGACACAAGATCAGTCACCTCAAGAGCAAACTCCGCGTTCATGCTGAGCCGTTTTGGCGGAAATGGCGTTTGGGATTTTACGCCGCCCAACATGGCCGCCACAATATCTGCTTTGCTCAGCTCTGCCGCTGGCCGGGTCAGCACCAGATCGCCGTCGCGCAGCACGGTGATCCGGTCAGATACCGCCAGTATGTCATCCAGAAAATGCGAGACATAAATCACCGAGCGGCCTGCATCGCGCAGGGCCCGCATGGTCTGATGCAAGTGCCCGACTTCATCCTTGGCCAAAGACGAGGTCGGTTCGTCCATCACGATGACTTTGGCATCGCGGGCGAGGGCCCGCAGAATCTCGATCTTTTGCCGATCGGCGATGGACAGCGTGGCGACCACGGCGCCAGGATCAAGCGTGAAGCCGCTTGACGCCATCAGCGCGCGCAGCCGGGTCGATTCCGTGCGGTGCAAAATGCCAAAGCTTTTATCCTCGATCCCCAGAAACACATTCTGCGCCACAGTCATCGCGGGGACCAGCTGCAATTCCTGATGCATCAGGGCGACACCCCGGGCCAGTGCGGCGCGCGGGTTCCACGGGTCGGCGGGTTGACCAAAAACCTCGATCTGCCCGGTTGTAGCAGCATAATAGCCGCCCAAAACCTTGCCCAAAGTGGATTTCCCGGCCCCGTTCTCGCCCACAAGCCCATGAATTTCGCCGGCTGCAATATCCAGCGTAATGTCGCGCAGAACCGAAACCCCGCCAAACGACACCCCCAGACCCTGCGCCCGGATGGCCACGCTGGGCGAAGCGGTACCAGCCATAGTCAGCGACGCGGCTCTGATGCAGCGACATCAACGGTCAGGTCGGGCGCAACCCTGACCCCATATTGCGCCCATGCCGCATCGCGGGTCAGATAGCCTTGGCGGACATCCAACAAAACCTCGTCAAACGGGCGGGACCTAGGGTTGCCATTACCGCCGCCACCACCAGTCATCGTCTCGATCACTGTGCCGGTCTTGAACCCACGGGCGCGCATCTTGAACAGATGCTCTTTGGTGCCATCCGGTTGGGTAATCTCGATAAACGGTCCCGCACCGTCCTGCCCGCCGTTCAGACCCCAGGCCGGGGTTTTGGACCGCTCGAACCACAGCGCGGAATAGCAATCTTCCAGCACCAGATAGCGGCGCACCACGCCGCAGCCGCCGCGATACCGTCCCGGCCCGCCGCTGTCCTTGCGGATCGAGAATTCCTCAAGCCGGACTGGAAATTTGGTCTCATAGACTTCGGCCGGGATGTTGCGAAAGCCGCCGTTGACCAGATTGATCAGCGCACTTTCCCCGTCGCTGTCAACCCGCCCGCCCCAGCCGCCTGCGGTGGGTTCCAGCGCAATCCATTGGCCGCGCGTTTTGTCGACCGAAAAGAACCCCGCCACCATGCTGTCGCCGTAGTGCGCGGCGGTGGATCGTTCCGGCATCGCTTCGGACATGCAAGAGATGAACAGATCGGCCAGCAGCCCCAGCCCGGTGAAATACCATTCACAGGCCGAGGGTTCCTGCGCGTTGAACATGCAACTGTCCGGGATGATCACCGTCATCGTTTCGAACGAGCCGCCGGTAATGGCGCGATCCGGGTTGATCAT
>JANOMH010000340.1:0-5341 GCA_031420215.1 Rhodobacterales bacterium
ATGTGGGGCCCAGACGCCATCGGCGGCGTTGCCTCCGGCGGGCCAGCGGAGCATTTTTCGGGTGAACGGGATGCTGATCGCCGCACAGAGCTTGCGCAGCATCGCCTCAGGGTCGGCGCGGATATCGTCACTGTCGATCACGATGGGCAGGGCTTCGGACCATCCGGCCACGTCGTCATACAGTTCGGCCTGCTGCACAAAGCCGATATCAAACAGGGTCGCGCCCTGGCGCTTCTTGGCATAGCTCGCGACAACCCGGGCCGGATGGCGGATCAGGAATACATTCTGGCAGGCCCGCATCCAGCGCCGGTCAAACGCCGGGAGCATGTGCACGGTCATGTGTTTTTGATAAAACAGGCTCTGTTGTTGGGGAACCGGACCTTTGCAGGTTGCTGCAATGCGGTCTGGATCGGGCTCGTGTGTGGCGATGATCTGCTCGCGCATCGGGTGATCGATGCCAGTCGCATCCAGATAGGCCGCATAATACGGCTCGTCCCAGACGGCACAGTCTCCACGGGCAGAAAATGCATACATCAGGGCGGTGGACAGGTTGCGGGGGCCGGACCACATGGCGATTCGGGGCAGAGTCATTTGGCGACCAAGGCCTTGTAAAGCGACTGCAGCCGTTCGGTCATCGGGCCCAATTGACCGGTGCCGATCTGTCGGCCATCAATCGAGCCCACAGGGGTTTGCGCGCCGAAGGTGCCGGTCAGGAAAGCCTCGTCGGCGGAATAGGTATCTACCAACGAGAAATTGCGTTCAAATACCGGGATAGCGTTCGCCAGGCACAGGTCGATCACCTTTTGGCGGGTGATGCCGTTCATGCAATAGTCACCAGTGCTGGTCCAGACCTGCCCCTTGCGGACGATGAAAAAGTTGCAGGCATTGGTGGTGTTTACAAAGCCATGCACATCCAGCATCAGCGCTTCGTCCGCACCGGCTTTTTCGGCGGCGATGCAGGCCAGAATACAATTCAGTTTGGAATGCGAGTTGAGTTTGGGGTCCTGGGTCATCGGCAAGCCGCGTAAGTGCGGCACCGTGGCCAGCCGGATCGGTCGGGGGATTCTGGGCTTGGAATGCTCCATGATGATGACCATGGTCGGGCCGGATTGGGCGAGTTTCGGGTGCTGGAACGGGCGGACCTTGACCCCGCGGGTGACCATCAGGCGGGCATGCGCATCGGCCTGCATCTGATTGGCGGATTGTGTGTCCAGCAGTGCGGATATGACCTGATCAGGGGTCAGGACGATGTCAATGTCCACGGCTTTGGCAGCCTCGAACAGGCGCTTAATATGTTCATCAACAAAGGCCCAGCGCCCATCATACAGCCGGATCCCCTCCCATACACCATCACCCATCATAAAGCCGCTGTCATAGACGCTGATCATGGCCTGGGCTTTGGGGACGATCTTGCCGTTGACATAGATCAGCAGCTGCTCGTTGCGGGCATCTTCTTCGGCATGGTGGGTGATGACCTGGGTCATGGCAGCTCCTTATTGCCACGACGGTAAGCGGGAGCCGGAGCAGTTCCAAGGGGCAAAGCGATTTGCGCTTTGTTGGGGGGGTGGTTAGGGTTTGCGGCGGAGCGCCGGGGGGATTTATGGCCGTAGATGACAGCGTGACGCCGATGATGGCGCAATATCTGGGGCTGAAGGCCGGGTATCCGGATGCACTGCTGTTTTACCGGATGGGCGACTTTTACGAGATGTTTTTCGAAGATGCGGTTGCGGCCTCGGCTGCACTGGACATTGCACTGACCAAACGGGGCAAGCATCTGGAGCAGGACATTCCGATGTGCGGGGTGCCGGTTCATGCGGCAGAAGGATATTTGCTGACCCTGATCCGCAAAGGGTTTCGCGTGGCGGTCTGCGAGCAGATGGAGGATCCGGCCGAAGCGAAAAAACGTGGGTATAAGGCAGTTGTGCGGCGCGATGTGGTCCGGTTGGTGACGCCGGGCACATTGACTGAGGATTCGTTGCTGGATGCCCGCAGGCACAACTTTCTGGCCGCCTTTGCAGAAGTGCGGGAAGAGGCCGCTTTGGCTTGGGTCGATATCTCAACCGGCAGCCTGAGCGTAATGCTGTGCCCTGCGGTCCGGTTGGGGCCGGAACTGGCCCGGCTTTCGCCAAAGGAAGTGCTGCTGGCGGATGGAATTGATCCGAAATATGCAACGATAGTGACTGAATCGGGTGCAGCGCTGACAAGCATTGGGCGCGCCAGCTTTGACAGTGCTGCTGGTGAAAAGCGGCTGTGTGCTCTCTTTGAGGTGGCAACGCTTGATGCCTTTGGCAGCTTTGGCCGGGTGGAAATTGCGGCTTTGGCGGCTGTGATCGACTATCTGGACATCACGCAAAAGGGCAAACTACCGCTTCTGCGCCCCCCGGTTCAGGAGGGACATGCAGCCGTCATGCAAATCGATGCGTCGACCCGTCGGTCACTTGAATTAACGCAAGGGATGACTGGCGGGCGGGCCGGGTCTTTGCTGGCCGCGATTGACCGGACGGTAACGGCGGGGGGGGCGCGGCTGCTGGAACGGCGGCTGTCATCGCCCGCCTGCACATTAGCCATGATCGAGAGCCGTCAAGAGGCCGTGGCATTTCACGTGGAACATTATCGGAACACCGTCGAATTGCGCGATCTGCTTCGCGGCGTGCACGACCTGGATCGGGCCCTGTCGCGGCTTGCACTGGATCGGGGTGGGCCGCGCGATATGGCGGCTTTGCGCAACACGATTGAGGTAGGAGAGCGGGTTGCCCTGCTCGCAGCAGGCAACCATCTGCCGGCTGTTCTGGCTGAGGCAAGTGCAGGACTAGCCGGTCATTCGACATTGTGCGGCCTGCTGAACCGCGCGCTGGTCGCCGAACCGCCGGCTTTGGTCCGGGACGGCGGATTCATTGCTGCGGGATTCGACGCCGAACTCGACGAGGCGCGGCAATTACGTGACGAGGGCAGATCAGTGATTGCTGGCCTGCAATCAGATTACGCAGCAGTGGCGGGGGTTGCGACCCTGAAGATCAAGCACAACAATGTGCTGGGCTATTTCATCGAAACCACTGATACTCATGCCGCCAAAATGCTGGCGGCCCCCCTGAACCAGACTTTTATCCACCGGCAAACCACAGCCAATCAGGTCCGGTTTACGACGGTCGAACTCAGCTCTTTGGAAACCCGGATCTTGAATGCGGGCGGACATGCCCTTGATATTGAAAAACGGCACTATGCCGGGTTGCGCGATACAATACTGGCCCAATCCGGCCCTTTGGCCGGGCTGGCACGCGGGCTGGCTGAATTTGACTTTTCCACTGCACTGGCCGATTTGGCCAAGGCAGAAAACTGGAGCCGCCCGCAACTGGACAACAGCCGGGCGTTCGAGATCGATGGTGGGCGGCATCCGGTCGTCGCGCAGGCTCTGCGTGGGTCAGGCGTGCCCTTTGTGGCCAATGATTGTAACCTGACGGATGCGCCGATCTGGCTGTTGACCGGACCAAACATGGCGGGCAAATCCACGTTTCTGCGGCAGAATGCGCTGATCGCAATCCTGGCGCAAATGGGCAGTTATGTTCCGGCAAAGGCGGCGCATATCGGGATTGTGAGCCAGATTTTCAGCCGGGTGGGGGCATCGGACGATCTGGCGCGCGGGCGGTCTACGTTTATGGTCGAAATGGTCGAAACCGCCGCGATCCTTAATCAGGCGGATGACCGGGCGCTGGTTATTCTGGATGAAATCGGGCGTGGCACCGCGACTTATGACGGGCTGTCTATCGCCTGGGCAACCTTGGAGCATTTGCACGGGACCAACCGGTGCCGGGCCCTTTTCGCCACCCATTACCACGAAATGTCGGTGTTGTCGGCAAGGCTGGATGGGGTCGACAACGCCACTGTGACGGTCAAAGAATGGGACGGCGACGTGATTTTCCTGCACGAGGTCAGAAAAGGCACAGCGGACCGGAGTTATGGGGTGCAGGTAGCCAAACTTGCAGGGTTGCCAGCGTCGGTTGTAGAGCGGGCGCGGGTCGTGTTGGACGCGCTGGAAAAAGGCGAACGCGAGGGTGGCGGACGGCAGGCGGCATTGATTAACGATTTGCCGCTGTTTGCCGCGGTTCCACGTGCGGCCCCGGTGCCTGTGAAGGGGTCCGAGGTGGAGAAGCGACTAAGGGCCGTTCTGCCCGATGAATTATCGCCAAAAGAAGCCTTGGCGATGATTTATGAACTGAAAGGGCTGCTATAGCGGGGCGCGGGTTGCGCGCCCCTTTTGTTTCACGCGCCAGTAGAGTTCGAGGACACGCCAACCTGGGCCGGGCGCAGCAAGCGGTCGCGCAACATGAAGCCTTCGGTCATCACCTGGATGATGTCGCCGACTTTGGTTCCCGGAACCGGGGCCTCGAACATTGCCTGGTGGTTTTGGGGATCAAATTTGTCGCCGGGAACCGGGGCAATAACATGCAGGCCATGTTTCTGAAACACATTCAGAATTTCACGCATTGTCAGTTCGACGCCTTCCAGGATCGGAACGGATACACCGACCGCATCATCCTGCATCGCCTGCAGGGCACGCTTTAAGCTGTCATAGACCGGCAGCATATCGCGGGCGAGTTTCGAGCCACCGTAATTCTCGGCCTCTTTGCGATCGCGGTCCGCGCGTTTGCGCATGTTTTCAGCGTCGGCGAGGGCGCGCATGAACCGGTCTTTGAACTCGTCCCGTTCCACCCGCAGGGCGTCAAGCTCGTCCAGCATCGCCTCGTGCGCGGCGTCCTGCACATCGCCTTCGGCGGCGAGGTCGTCCAGGGATTGGGGTTCGATAGTCTGCTCTGCCATCTTTGTCTTTCCTGTCTCAGGACCGGTCAGCGATGATTTTGCCGACCAGTTGGGCTGTATAATCCACAATGGGCACGATGCGCCCGTAGTTCAGGCGGGTGGGGCCGATCACGCCCACCGCACCGATGATCTTTCGATCCGCGTTCATATAGGGAGAGACCACCAGAGAGGAACCCGAAAGTGAGAAAAGTTTGTTCTCTGACCCAATGAAAATACGCACACCTTCGCCGGATTCGGCCAGTTCAAGGAATTGGGCGATGTCGCGCTTGCGTTCCAGATCGTCAAACAGGCTGCGAATCCGCTCCAGATCTTCGGCCCCGGTGCCCTCGGCCAGTAGATTGCCCTGGCCGCGGACGATCAGCCGTTCGGTTGATTCGCCCTCGTTGACCCATTGCGCCATCCCGCTTTCCACCATGGCGCGGGCAAGACCGTCGATTTCCTGACGGCGCTTGATGATCTCGCGCGAAATCACGGCCCCCAGCTCTGACAAAGTGCGCCCCTCGGCCAGCGCATTGACGAAATTCGC
>JANOMH010000341.1:0-1716 GCA_031420215.1 Rhodobacterales bacterium
CGGTGATCCGCGCGATGGAGGCGATTGCCTGGTGGTCTGTGAAATCTGCGTCATCAAGGGCCAGTCCCAACTTGCGCCAGTGCCGGGTCAGCACGAAAGCGAGTTCGTCCCCCTTCAGCGGGCGGTAATGATGGGCAAAGCCGACACGGCTATAGAACTGCGGATATCGCGCCAAGCGTTTATCGATGCCTGGCATACCGATCAGAATGACCCCGATGCCCGTTCGGTCGAAAACATCGCGAATGTGTTCCAGGGCATATGTGGACAAGCGCTCCGCTTCATCGATGACCAGCATGTCAAAGCGATTGGCAGTATCAGCAGTTTTGGTTTCCCCAGGCCGATGATTGTGCTGATCAATACAGGCGTCCACCCGCGAGCAGAGCTGCGCCAGTGTGTCTTGCGTACCCCGCAGCGTTCCACCGACGATTGGCGTAAAGAACACCGTGCGCGACTGATCCAAGGCAGCATAAGCCTGCTCATCCTTCGGGGCTCTTGCCCCCCACGCCATCAACAACTCTTCTGCAATATCCCATTTTGCATAGCGCCGCGCCGAGAGGGTTTTGCCAACACCGGCAGGGCCGAAACACAATCCGATGAATCTGAGTTTGCGGACGGCATCGGCAAACTCGGTGAAGCGTCGATGCTCTTTGGTCGCGATGAAGTCGCCAGTTCGGTATCCCTCGGCCATCAGTCATCCTCAAGGTAGGTACGCAGCCTCGGGCGTTTTGTGGAAGGCAACGGCGGTGTTGAAGGTTTGCGGCTTTGGCGGGCAGGTAACAAATCCTGCCCCGATGCGATGCGCTCATTGATCTGCTTTCGCAGGGATCGCCGATGTGTGATCCGGGCAGACTGGATGTCTTTGAGCGTGACGGTTTCGCCTGCGTGTTCGGGACTGACCGCCCGGCAGAGGAACCGATTGCGATGAAATACCCGGATTTCAGCAACATCGCGCGGGTCGTAACGGACGGTGACTGGCTCCCCCACATAGGGGGCGAGAGCCGGGTCGATGTAGCGAAGCCCTTGGAAATGAATGCCGTCGCGGCGCACAATGCGGGCTTTGGCAACCATGACCAGCAACAAATCCAGATCTTCCAGGCTGTCGGGCATGCGGGCCAGCCAGCCATCGCCAAGCCAGCATGATATTGGCGTGATGCCTGTTTGGCTGTGCACCCGGGCATTATGGATCCCGACAAGATATCTGCCGATTGCCGCGTCGAGATCGGCCAGTGTCAGGGTTGGTGTGCTGACAGGCTTTCCCAGCACAAGATGGCCCGGCAACTCGGGCAGCAGTTCTGTGTTCAGCGTTCCAAACAGGCGCTCCACCTTGCCCCTGCCTTGTGGCCGCGCGATGGCAGAATAGACAATCTGGAACCGCAGGGCGGCCGCGGCCTGATCGAGGTGAATGCTGGTAAAGTCGCTGCCGTGGTCGACGTAAAGAACATCAGGGATGCCACAGACTGGCCAACCTGGTTCTTGCTTGCGCCATATCGCCTGCCGCAGGGCGAGCGAAGTATTCAGCGCCGAAGGTGCCCCGGTGACCACCGTGTATCCGGCGACCGCACGGGAATGGTCATCAATCACCATCGTCAGCCAGGGGCGCGCAAAATTACCATTGGCATCCAGAACGAGAATATCGAGCAGCGTATGATCGGCCTGCCAGATCGCGTTCGGCTTCTCTGCGCGGTGGCGATAGATCAGCTCATAGCGATCCCGCCA
>JANOMH010000342.1:0-1992 GCA_031420215.1 Rhodobacterales bacterium
CTTCACCTGGTATAACGAGGACCATCATCACGCAGGCATCGGCCTGATGACGCCTGACCAGATCCACTTCGGGCAGGCCAGAGCAATCCACGCAGCCCGCCAAACTGCCCTGGACGCGGCTTTCCTCAGCTCACCGGAGCGGTTCGTCCGCCAGCACCCCAAACCGCCCCAAATCCCGACTGCCGTCTGGATCAACCCGCCCAAGAAAACGGAGCCAGCACAAGCCTAAACTCAAAAACCTGCTGTCTCAAAGTCGTTGACACGTTCCGCGCGCGCTTCTGGACCAACTGACAAGGACCGCGCGCTCCCTGCTTTGGCATCCCACAAGGGAAGACAGGCGCGTGCAGGGGAATCCGGCCGCGGGCTGTCGTCCCTGCTGCAGCCTGAGCGAAGGGTGACAAACCGAATGCGCGCGCGGCTGACCCTGCAGAAACCGCGTCGGTCAGTTTGGCACGCGCGCGACGGCCCCAAAGGAAGGGGCGCGCACGGGTCATATGAATGGCCGCAAAACCGGCGCAAGATGAAGCGGGCGGATCACGTGCAGCGGAGCCCGGGCATCGGCTCCATGTCGAGCGAGAACGTGGCACGTGGCGTGACGACGCCAAACTCACCGCCGCGCCGGATCATCTCGATCAAGGCCGACCAATCTGCCGCCTGTGCATCTTGCTGGGTCGCGGTCCCGGCGGTCACGGCAAATTCGGCCTGCTGCCCGGAAGCGGCCAGAAACACGATCTGACGGGCATCTGGGTCGCCCGGCACTGTGACCACAAAACTGGCGTAACTGAGCTCCGGGTTATATACCCGGTCGGGATCGCAGACCAGGACGAGCCCACCGCCTTCTGCGCGGGGCACTATAGGTATGCAGACCACGCGCAAAGCCCGCCTCCCAGACCTTGGCATGGACAGGCGTTGTCGATGCAAGGCCGAAGGTGAATGCCGTGGTCAAGACGCAACGCCGCATGATGATCTCCCCGCGTTAAGGACTGTGCCAGATCGGCCTGGCCTCCGAAAAAACTGCGATGCCGCCGGAACGCCGACGCTCGGATGCTGTTGCCAGCGGATCGCCGGCCCTGCTGGTCAAGATGGCACGGCGCGCACATCACTCTGCGAAAGCGGCACCTGCCCGCTGACCGCGTCTGCGCGACACAAATCCGTCGGCGGTCAATGCATCGATCTGGTCCGGGGTCCGGCGCGAGATTTGGCCCCCGTCGCCCGAGACAACAATCTCCGCATCAGGCGAGATCCTGATGATCGAACCATCGCCTTCAAGATAGGTGGTGTCTGCCTCTCGTGTGACGGCCACTGCACCATCCGCACCGATCCTGATCCACACATCATCGACCTGCACCCGCACCACCTGGTCGTCCACAATAATCCCGGACCAGCCCAAAGCCTGATCGCGCCGGATCACCAGTTTGTCGGGATGCAGCTTGATTTGCAGGTCAGTGCAGCCACCCGCACCCTTCAGCAGCACAAAGGCTTCCTGATCAGCGGGCGTGGCCAAAAGCCGGGCCGTGGCCCTTGGAGGCCGCCAAAGAAATGGGGCGGCACGTGTCACCCGGGCCCGGGTCTTGTGGAACGCGATCATGAGCTCCGCCGATGACCACAGGATTGGGGCCTTGGTTGGGTCGGACATGGCAAGGGCCTTCCTCGGTTCAGAGTGGTGGCAGCACATGGCGGAACAGCCACACGGCGACGCGGCGCGTTCGCCGGCTATTCACCAGCCGGATCGTCTTTCGCCGGAAAGGCCACCATGTCGACACCGGGGAACATATTATGGCACAGCTGTATCGAGGTGATCGCAGCGCTGGTGTCACGATGAATGAACAGCACGCCGCAGGTATCCCAATAATTCTTGCCGTCCTTTTCACCGGTCTTGACGCGCAGCTTCATATGTTCCGTGGCCATGGGGGGTCCTTTCGGGGGTGATGTGTCGAAGAAACGAGGCAGATCGCTCAGAAATTGCGGTGGTCTCGGGGACCATGTCGCATG
>JANOMH010000343.1:0-4407 GCA_031420215.1 Rhodobacterales bacterium
GATTGACGCGCTGATCACCCTGTCGACCCACCCGATGAAATACCTGACCCTGCCCCGCGTGCTGGCGGCAACTCTGTGTATGCCGCTGCTGGTGGGCATTGGCGATATCATCGGGATTTTTGGCGGCTATATCGTCGGCACGCAGAAGCTTGGGTTCAATTCTGCGGCCTATCTGCAGAACACCGCCGATTTTCTGGAATTGCGCGATATCGTGTCGTCACTGGCCAAGGGGGCGGTGTTCGGCTTTATTGCCGCCCTGATGGGCTGCTATTACGGGATGAATTCCGAACGCGGGGCGATGGGCGTGGGCCGGGCGACCAAGGGGTCGGTGGTGGCCGCAGCGGTGCTGATCCTGGCCGCGAACTTCCTTCTGACACAGGCGTTCTTTGCAGTATGATCACCCTGTCAAATGTTCATAAATCCTTTGGAACCAACGCGGTACTGCGCGGTGTTAATGTATCGGTTGAGCTTGGGCAGAGCCTTGTCGTCATCGGCGGCTCGGGCACCGGCAAATCGGTGCTGATCAAATGCATTCTGGGGCTGGTCACGCCTGACAAGGGGATCATCACCGTCGACGGCGCGGATGTCACCCAACAGCCGCGCGATGCGTTTCTGGCCCGGTTCGGGATGCTGTTTCAAGGGGCGGCGCTGTTTGACAGCCTGCCCGTCTGGCAAAACGTCGCCTTCCGATTGTTGCGTGGGTCACTGGCCCGGCCCTGGCCCGAGGCGAAAGCCATTGCCATCGAAAAACTCCGCCGTGTCGGGTTGTCGCCCGATGTGGCCGACCGCTTGCCCGCCGAATTGTCGGGCGGCATGCAAAAGCGCGTGGGCCTTGCCCGCGCCATCGCCGCCAACCCCGAAATCATCTTTTTCGACGAACCCACCACCGGGCTGGACCCGATCATGGCCGGCGTGATCAATGAGTTGATCCGCGAGATTGTCACCGAAATGGGGGCCACCGCCGTGACCATCACCCATGACATGACATCGGTGCGTGCCATCGCTGACTCGGTGGCAATGCTGCACGGCGGGGTGGTCCGCTGGCAGGGGCCGATAGCCGATCTGGACGCAAGTTCAGACCCTTACGTCGAACAGTTCATCCATGGCCGGGCCGAAGGGCCGATTGAAACGCTGCGTTGAAGTCCCCTGTGAAAGGCCCCGATCATGCGCCTGTTGCAACTTGCCAATCTGGCCTTGCTGATCTTGTTTCCCCTCACATGGTTCGCCCCACTGATGCGAGCGGGTCTGATGCCGCTGTTTGGTCTGGATGAAATCAGCGTCATCACTGGCCTGCAGTCGCTGTGGGACAGCGACGTGATGCTGGCCCTGATCGTCACCGCCTTTGCCCTGTTCGCGCCGATGCTGAAATCCATCGGGCTGGCGCTGCTTCATGCTGGGCTACTGTCCCCCCGGACCCTGCCTGCCCTGTCATGGATCGGCAAACTGGCAATGGCGGATGTGTTTTTGGTGGCGCTTTATGTTGTGGTGGCCAAAGGTGTGGGCATTGGCCGGGTCGAAACCGCTTGGGGCTTGTATGCGTTCACCGCTTGCATACTGGCCTCGATCATCATCTCGACCCTAACAGCAAGGATGCACCCCCATGCAGATTGACGATATCGACACCCCTGCTGTCCTGATCGACCTTGATCGTGTGGCTGCCAATCTGGCCCAGGCGCAGGATTATGCGACCGCGCACGGTCTGGCCCTGCGCCCGCATGTCAAAACCCACAAACTGCCTCGCTTTGCCCATGCCCAGATGGCGCTGGGTGCCATTGGGATCACCGCGCAGAAATTGGGCGAGGCTGAGGCGATGGCGGATGCTGGCCTGACCGATATCTTCCTGCCCTATAACATCCTGGGGGCGGCAAAACTGGCCCGGCTGAAGGCCCTGCATGACCGGATCACCCTATGCGTGACCGCCGACAGTCTGGTCACGATTGCAGGCTATGCCGCGACCTTTGACCCAACCCACCCCCTGCCCGTGCTGGTCGAATGCGATACCGGCGCTGCCCGTTGTGGCGTGCAGACCCCTGCCGAAGCGGTCACTCTGGCCCAAGCCATCGCCGCCGCCCCCGGCCTGCGCTTGGCCGGGCTGATGGTCTATCCCCCGCGCGGTGGCATGGCGCAGACCCAGGGCTGGCTGGCCGAGGCCGTGCAAAAGTTGACAGCCGTCAACTTGCCCCCCGCCGTGATTTCGACGGGCGGCACCCCCGATCTGTGGCAGGCCGCAGAGGTGACACTGGCCACAGAACACCGCCCCGGCACCTATATTTACAATGACCGGATGCAAGTGGCGTTTGGCCATTGCACCCTGTCCGATTGCGCCTTGACGGTCCTTGCCACGGTCGTCAGCCGCCCCACGCCCACCCGCGCCGTGCTGGATGCGGGGTCAAAAGCGCTGGCCGCTGACCTGTGCCCGTCCCCCGGCCACGGCCATATCCGCGCCTATCCCGAGGCGGTGATCACTGGCCTGTCCGAAGAACATGCCGTGGTGGACCTGACCGCCTGCGCTGTCCGCCCGCAGATTGGCGAGCGGGTTCAGATCATCCCCAACCACGCCTGCGTTGTGACCAACCTGTTCGACCGGGTGCATCTGATGCATGGAAGTATGGTCGCGGACATTGCAGAAATCTCTTCGCGCGGCAAACTGACCTGATCCCATTGCTGTTGGGTGGTTTATCCGCCAAAACCCATGCCATGGCCAAGGATCAAAGCTTTACTTGCACTGCCTGTGGGGCCGTCCATTCGAAATGGTCCGGGCGGTGCGACGCCTGTGGCGCATGGAATTCGATCATCGAAGAGGGGCCGTTATCGACTGGCCCTGCGTCCAAAACTCTGGGTGGCAAGCGCGGCCATGCCTTGACACTCACCGATCTGGCCACCGTGGCCGAGGCCCCGCCCCGCACCAAATCGGGGGTCGAGGAGTTGGACCGGGTTTTGGGTGGCGGGTTGGTCCCGGCCAGTGCCCTGTTGGTCGGCGGCGATCCCGGCATCGGCAAATCGACGCTGCTGCTGCAAGCCGCTGCCCGGTTCGCCCGCAATGGGCTGAAAGTGATCTATGTCACCGGCGAGGAATCCACCGCGCAGGTGCAGATGCGCGCCGCCCGGCTTGGGCTGACCGAAAGCCCGGTGAAACTCGCGTCCGAAACCAACCTGCGCGATATCCTGACCACGCTGGAGGCCGAAAAGCCCGATCTGGCGATTATTGATTCGATTCAAACGATGTGGGCCGACAATGTGGAATCCGCCCCCGGATCGGTGTCGCAGGTGCGCGCTTCGGCGCATGAGTTGACTACCTTTGCCAAACGCAAGGGCACCGCGATCATGCTGGTCGGCCATGTGACCAAGGAAGGCGCGATTGCCGGCCCGCGCGTGATCGAACACATGGTCGACACGGTTCTGTATTTCGAAGGCGAGCGCGGGCATCAGTTCCGCATCCTGCGCGCGGTGAAAAACCGCTTTGGTCCCGCCGATGAAATCGGTGTGTTCGAAATGACCGGCAAAGGGCTGGCCGAGGTGAAGAACCCAAGTGCGCTGTTTCTGTCCGAACGCGGCCAGCCTGCGCCGGGTTCAGTCGTTTTCGCGGGGATCGAAGGCACACGGCCGATCCTGTGCGAAATCCAGTGTCTGGTGTCACCCGCCCCCCAAGGACAGGCCCGCAGGTCGGTCGTGGGCTGGGATGGCGGGCGTCTGGCGATGATTCTTGCGGTGCTGGAATCCCGCTGTGGCATCCCTTTTGCCGGACTTGATGTCTATCTGAACGTCGCAGGGGGCCTGCGGATCAACGAACCCGCCGCTGACCTTGCCGTGGCGGCAGCCCTTGTTTCAGCCCGTGAAGATGTGGCTTTGTCGCCAGAATGTGTGATTTTTGGCGAGATTAGCCTGTCTGGAGCGCTGCGCCCGGTCAGCCAGACCGAAAATCGGTTGAAAGAAGCGCAAAAACTTGGTTTCACCACGGCGATATTGCCGCAGATGGCAAAACGGGGGCCCGCCACCGACCAGACCTTGAAAGAGGTCGGCGATCTGGCGGGCTGTATGGCGGATTTGTTCGGGGCTGAACCCGGACCAACGAATTAAGGGACGAAGGACGATATGGAAGGTTTCACCATCATTGACGGCGCCGTGGCCGTCATCATCGTTCTGTCGGCCCTGCTGGCCTATTCCCGCGGTTTTGTGCGCGAGGCGATGGCGATTGCGGGCTGGATCGGGGCCACGGTGCTGGCGTTTATATTTGCCGATAAGGTTAGCCCGCTGATTGCGCAAATCCCTGTGCTGGGCGATTTCATCGGGGACAGCTGCGAGTTGTCGATCATCGCGTCCTTTGCGGCGGTGTTCGCAGTGGCTTTGGTGGTGTTTTCGATCTTTACCCCACTGTTTTCCTCTATCGTGCAACGGTCGGCACTTGGG
>JANOMH010000344.1:0-3715 GCA_031420215.1 Rhodobacterales bacterium
GGCCCACCGGCCTTTGGCCCGGTCCCGGATAACCCTTCGCCGCCAAAGGGTTGACTGCCAACTACAGCGCCGATCTGGTTGCGGTTGACATAGATGTTGCCCGCCTGAACCCGGTCGATGATGGTTTGGACCCGGTCATCGATCCGCGTGTGCAGCCCAAAGGTCAGGCCATAGCCGGTCGCGTTGATCGCGTCGATCACCTGTTCCAGTTCGGTGGCTTTGAACGTGGCGACATGCAGGACCGGGCCGAATATTTCGGCAGTCACATCGCCGATGCCATTGATCTTAATGATGGTCGGCGCGATGAAAGTGCCTGCCTCGGGCGCGGTCAACTCGTGCAGGATGCGCCCCTCGGTCCGGGCCAAGGCGATGTGATCCGCGATGGTTTCATGGGCGGCGGCATCAATCACCGGCCCGATGTCAGTGGCCAGCTCCCACGGGTTGCCCAGGGTCAGCTCGTTCATCGCCCCCTTGAGCATTTTCAACAGCTTGGGCGCGATGTCGGCTTGCACATAAAGCACCCGCGCGGCAGAGCAGCGTTGCCCGGCGGACCGGAATGCGGCGTTGACCACATCACGCACCGCATGTTCGGGCAGGGCGGTGCTGTCGACGATCATCGCATTCAGCCCGCCGGTTTCGGCGATCAGCGGCGTGCCGGGGGCGCAATGCGCGGCCATGCTGGCGCGGATTTTCCGGGCCGTGGCGGTGGAGCCGGTAAAGGCCACGCCGTTGATCCGTGGGTCAGCGGTCAGGGCTGCACCGACCGCCCCGCCACCGGGCAAAAGTTGCAGGGCCGTTACCGGGACTCCGGCATCATGAAGCAACCGGACTGCCAGAAACGCAATCAGCGGGGTTTGAGCGGCAGGCTTGGCCAGAACCGCATTGCCAGCGGCAAGGGCGGCGGCGATCTGGCCGGTGAAAATCGCCAAAGGAAAGTTCCATGGGCTGATGCAGGTCATGATCCCCAAAGGTGGCGCGTCTGCCGCAGCTTCGGCCTCGGCGGCGTAATAGCGCAGGAAATCAGCGGCCTCGCGCAATTCCCCCACCGCATCGGGCAGAGTTTTGCCAGCCTCGCGCGCCAGAAGGGCGAAAATCTGTGGCGCATTGCCCTCAAACCCATCAGCAGCGGCGCGTAATGTGGCGGCGCGGTGCGCAGCAGGGGCGGCCCATGGGGTGGCGCTGGACAGGGCGGCGGTAATATCGGCGGCACTGGCCTCTTGGACTTGGCCTACGGTGTCGGCTGGGTTGGCGGGGTTGATCAGCGGATGCCGGACCGGATTTGAGGATGCGGGCTCTGAAGATAACACAGGGGCCGCCTGCCATGTGGCCGTGGCAAACCCGGCGCGACCAAGGTCCAGCGCGGCCAGCGTGGGCCTATGGGTCAGGTCATAGCCGGTGGAATTGGCGTGGTGCGGGGTGAAAAGCTGTGCGGCGGTTTGCAGGGTTTGGGCCGGGTTCAGTGTGGCAAACGGATCGGCGGCAACGGTTTCGGGGGCCACATCCGCGTCGACGATCTGGTTGACGAAACTGGAATTTGCGCCGTTTTCCAACAGGCGGCGGACCAGATAGGCCAGCAAATCCTCGTGTGCGCCGACCGGGGCATAAATCCGGCAGCGGGTGTTTTCGGCGGTCAGCACGATGTCATGCAGGGTTTCGCCCATGCCGTGCAGCCGCTGGAATTCATACTGGTCGCGGGTCCGGCCCATGCCGCGGGCGATGTGCAAGACCGCAGCAACGGTGTGCGCGTTATGGGTGGCGAATTGCGGATAAATCCGGTCGGTCAGGGACAGCAGTTTGCGCGCGTTGCTGATATAGCTGATGTCGGTCGCCTGTTTGCGGGTGAAGACCGGGAAGCCCGGCATCCCCTCGACCTGTGCCCGTTTGATTTCTGCATCCCAATAGGCCCCCTTGACCAATCGTATCATGATGCGGCGGTTCAGCCGGGTGGCCAGTTCGTGTAGTGCGTCGATCACCAGACCGGCGCGTTGGCCATAGGCCTGCACCACAATCCCGAATCCGTCCCAGCCTTTCAACGCGGGGTCCGACAGCACCGCCTCGATCACATCCAGCGACAAGGCCAGCCGGTCAGCCTCTTCTGCATCGACATTGAACCCCATGCCTGCGGATTTGGCCAATAGCGCCAGTGCGACCACGCGCGGCACCAATTCCTCGATCACGCGGGCCTGTTGGGCGACTTCGTAGCGCGGGTGCAGGGCCGACAGTTTTACTGAAATGCCGGGGTTTTCCGCGACCGAGCCATGGGTGCAATCCGTCGCAATCGCAGAAATCGCGCGGGAGTAGGACAGGTGATACGTGCGGGCGTCGGCTTCGGTTCGCGCCGCCTCGCCCAGCATATCATAGCTGTAAGTATAGCCCGCCGCCTGCCGGATGCCCGCCCGTTTCATCGCAGCGGTGATGTTTTCGCCAAGCACGAACTGCCGCCCCATTTCACGCATCGCGCGGGATACGGCGGCGCGGATCATCGGCTCGCCGATGCGCTTGACAGCACCTTTGAGCGCCCCGGTCAAGGTTCTGGAATGGCCCGGTTTGCGGTCATCCAGCACCTTGCCGGTCAAAAGCAGCGCCCAGGTGGAGGCATTGACCAGTGATGAGGCAGATTGCCCGAGGTGCCGGCCCCAATCGGACGGGGCGATCTTATCCTCGATCAGCGCGTCGATGGTCACGGCATCGGGCACGCGCAGCAAAGCCTCGGCCAGACACATCAGGGCGATGCCTTCGTCGGTGGACAGGCCATATTCGGCCAAAAACACCTCCATCAGGCCGGGGGTCGATGTGGCCCTGATCCGGGTCACCAGATCCGCCCCATGCGCACAAATCGCGGCCCGGTCGGCGGGCGACAGGGCGGCGGTGGCGGTCAAATGGGCCAGAACCGGGGCTTCGGCGGCATACATGGTGGCATCGATTTGGGCGCAGATCGGCATGGGGGACCTCTGGGTTGCAGGATCACTATAGCTGTTGGGCAGCGGTTTACCTGCTATTTCGCCGACCCGCAGTGGGACGATGCTGCATCTGTGACTTGATTTGTGGTCCCATTATGCCATCATTCACCCCATGCGGTTCATTCTGGCCCTGTTATTGATGACACAGACGGCGCTGGCAGAGGATATCTGCCCGCCGGTTCCTGATCATACGGCTGAACGCGCCAGAATCATGGTTATCCTTGCCCATGCCCGTGATGTGACCGAAGCGCAGTTCATGGCCAATCAGTTATGGCTAATCTGGACCGATGCTCCGGATGACCGGGCCCAGGCGCTGCTGGACGAGGGGATGGATCGGCGGATCGGGTATGATTACGCCGGGTCGCGTGCGGTGCTGGATGAACTGGTGGCCTATTGCCCGGATTTTGCCGAGGGCTGGAACCAGCGCGCCTTTGCCGCCTTTCTGGCGCAGGACTACGCGGCTGCGTTGGCCGATCTGGATGTGGCCCTTGGGATCATGCCCGACCATGTCGCAGCGCTGTCTGGCAAGGCGTTGACCCTGTTCGGGATGGGCCGCGACGCCGAGGCGCAGGTCGTGCTGCGCGCAGCGGTCAAGCTGAACCCGTGGCTGGGCGAGCGGGCGTTGCTGGTTGAACCGCCGGGGCAGGATATTTAGCGGTTTGCCTTTGACGTGAATCGCCCACCGCCTCGCCCGATCTCGCCCCGGCGGCGGGCGGGGCCGCGATGCGTTGTCGGGAGCCCACGGGGCCCCCGCC
>JANOMH010000345.1:0-3857 GCA_031420215.1 Rhodobacterales bacterium
GACGGGCCGTTCGACACCTGCTCGGGGCCATATTTGAACACCTCGGCCGCTTTGCCCGCCATCATCATCGCCAGCCGCTGGTGGCATTCGTCCTTGAACATGTTCAGCCGGTCCATTTCAGGCAGGCTCATCACCATGCCCAAGGCACCGCCGCGCGGAATGATCGTGGCTTTATAGACCGGGTCGCATTTCGGCAGCGACGTGCCGACGATGGCATGGCCCGCCTCATGGTAAGCAGTCATTTCCTTTTGCGCCGTGGTCATCACCATCGAGCGGCGCTCGGCACCCATCATCACCTTGTCCTTGGCCTGCTCAAAGTCGAACATGGTCACAAACCGGCGACCGATCCGGGCGGCCATCAAGGCGGCCTCGTTCACCAGATTGGCAAGGTCGGCGCCCGAGAATCCGGGGGTGCCGCGCGCAATGATCCGCAAATCCACATCCGGGCCCAGCGGGGTCTTGCGGGCATGAACGCTGAGGATCTTGTCCCGACCCTTGATGTCAGGCATTGGCACGGTGATCTGCCGATCAAACCGACCGGGGCGCAACAGGGCCGGGTCCAGCACATCGCGGCGGTTGGTGGCGGCGACGATGATCACACCTTCATTCGCCTCAAAGCCGTCCATCTCGACCAGCAACTGGTTCAGGGTCTGCTCGCGCTCGTCATTGCCACCGCCATAGCCTGCGCCACGCGACCGGCCGACAGCGTCGATCTCGTCGATGAACACGATGCAGGGCGCGTTCTTTTTCGCCTGCTCGAACATGTCGCGCACACGGGAGGCACCGACACCGACGAACATTTCCACGAAATCCGAACCGGAGATGGTGAAAAACGGCACACCCGCCTCGCCCGCAATGGCGCGGGCCAGCAGGGTCTTACCCGTGCCGGGGGGACCAACGAGCAGCGCCCCTTTGGGGATCTTGCCGCCCAAACGGGAAAACTTCTGCGGATTGCGCAGGAATTCTACGATTTCCTCAAGCTCTTCCTTGGCCTCGTCAATGCCCGCCACATCGTCAAAGGTGACGCGGCCCTGCTTTTCGGTCAGCAGCTTGGCACGGCTTTTGCCAAAGCCCATGGCGCCACCACGGCCACCGCCCTGCATCCGGTTCATGAAATAGACCCAGACGCCGATCAGCAGCACGATGGGCGCAATGCTCCACAAGAACCCCTTCAGCAGCGATTCCGCCTGACTATTGGCCTTGAAAGGAATGCCTTTGGCGATCAGCAAGGCTGACACTTCGGCATCTTCGGGCTTGATCGTCATGTAATTGCTGTTGTCGGTGCCACGATAACGGATCTGTTCGCCATCCAGCGTCACTTCGGCGACAGAGCCGCTTTCGACAGCGGCGACAAATTCAGAATAGCTGCGCGTGTTGGACGAAACCGTGGCCTGAGAGTTGTTGAACAGATTGAACAACGCAAGGATCAGCAGGAACAGGACGACCCAAAAGGCGATATTGCGGACATTGCCCAAGGCAAACTCCTTTGAAACTTCGGACGGCCTGCCACGGGGAGTCGTGCACTGGCCTTTGTGCTAAGATAGACATCGGACGCTGATCTTCAATGCGAAAGCAACCGTTTTGGAAAGCTGCCGCCGGGTGGATGATGTTCGGCCACATAATTTGGGCCATATCCGGCCGGTTTGAAGGCAAACAGATGGTCTCCGTCCCAGACTGCCGGGGCAGACAAGACAACTGGAACCGGCAGCCCCGCCGGTCGGTCAATCTGGCGCAGGCCGACAGGACCCAGCGGCCGGATCACCTTGCCCTGAAGGTCGGGGCCATAAATCCGCCAGCGCCCGTCCCACAGTCCGGCAGGACCTGCAGGCGTGGCACACTCTGCGACGGCCTCATGTTCCCGCGCGACCCATAGCTTCCTGCCCTGCGGCACCAGAATTGCCCCCTGCAACGTGGCGGCCCCACCGGACATCGCCCGTTCGACAGCGGCCTCGAGTGCTGTTTCGCGCGGCCGGTACGGGCTGGAGGACACCATCTGCACGGCTGCGGCAACAAGGCGCAGCTGGGTGTCCGCTTCGAATTCGGCCAGCGCATCGCGATCAAAAACGACGGCTCCGTCCATCTCATGCGCCACACGCAACGCAACGTCATGCGCCCGCGCCGCCAGTGCCACGCGCGCACGGGCCTGCCGCATCGCCGTCCCGGCCAGCCTGCTGCGGCTTAGACCAACCGCGTCGAGCGGATCAAGCAAGGCCCGGAACTTGACCCGGTCAAAACGCGGATCGGCATTCGACGGATCGTCGACAAAGGGGATATGCAAGAGTTTGGCAAAGTGGCGCAACTCTGCGCGGGTCGCGCCCAGCAAGGGCCGGACGACATGCCAGTGCCCTTGCACAGTTGCGGGCCAAGGCGGTCCATCCGGCATGCGCAACGGCATGAAAGCGCCCTGCGCCACCCGGCTTAGCCCCGCCATCGCCGACAGCCCCTCAACCCCCGAGCCTCGGGCAAGACGCATCAGAAACGTCTCGGCCTGATCATCCATCGTATGGGCCATCAGCACATGACCAACCACCCCGCGCCAGCGACCGATCAGGTCCAGCCTTGCCCGACGGGCGGCAGCCTGCAGATTGCCTTGCCTATCCCAACCCTCCCAGCGCAAGGTTGAATGGGTCAGGCCCAGCCCACGCGCCTCATCAGCCACCATCGCGGCTTCTGCAGCACTCTCGGCCCTCAACCCATGGTCCACCGTGACCACCCATAGCTTGATGCCATAGATCCGGGCCCAGCCTGCGGCCAGATGCAGCATCACCATGCTGTCACCACCGCCAGACACCGCGACACCCAGATCTGTTGGAAAATCGGGGCCAAGCAGCGCCCCCATTGCATCGGCAAAATGCTGCGGTAATTCGCCCGCTACGGGCATCCCAGATTACGCATCACCGATTGCGCCTCTAGGACCGCAGGGGCGCCCGGAAACCGGGTGCCGACCTCGGTCAATGTCACACAGGCATCCGGGGTCTGGCCCAGCTGGCCCAGCGACTGGCCCAGCCGGAACAGGGCATCGGGGGCAATCTGGCCATTCGGAGCGGCGGAAAAGCTTTCCAGATAGGCGCGGGCGGCGTTGCTGACCTCGCCTGCACCTTCCAGCGCCTCGCCTTTGCCAAACAAGGCATTGGCACTTAAGGGGCTGCCCGGATAGGCCGTGCCAAAGGTCGTAAACTGATCAATGGCGCCGCGAAAGTCGCCGGCCTCAAGGGCCGCCTGCGCCCTTTCCAAATCGGCCTGTTCATTGACAGCCAGATCGCCTGTGCCGGGGGTGACGGGGGTGACAGTGGGCACATCCGCGCCATTATCGACGCCACCAAGGGTGGGGGTATCGCCCAGTTGGCCGACATCGCAGCCTTCCTCAAGCTCGCAAATCCGGAACTCCATATCGCCGATCCGGTTGGTGCCGTCGACCGTGATGCGGTTGATCCGAAACTCCAGCTCTTCGGTTTTCGAGGTGAGGGCCTGCAACTGCGCCTCAATCGAATTGAGCCGTTCGAGCGGGGTATTGCCGACAGTGCCTGCGGTCAGACCACCACTGGCGGTCAGTTCGGATTTCAGGTTCTGGATGTCGATATACAGGGTCGACAGTTCCTGGCGCAGATCGGCCAAAGTGGTGTCCTGCGCTACGGCGAGCCCCGGCAAACCCAAACTCAGCGCAACCACAAGCGCCCTGATCCGCAGCATCACCCTCTCCCCTTCAAACCCGGTCCCCAGCTTCTTTTGGCCCTTAAATATCCCCGCCGGAGGCACTTTTGGCCCCGGCGCGGATATCTCAAGACTTACCCTGTCGCTCCGATGGAAATTACCGTCACCGCCCGGCGGTTCTGCGAATAGCAGGACTCCTCCGAACA
>JANOMH010000346.1:0-2879 GCA_031420215.1 Rhodobacterales bacterium
ACCTTTGCCCTGGTCGGCATTCTGGCGACCCTGCGATCTGCCGACATCGTGGTGCGCGACTGCGTGCTGACCCTTGGCCGGGTCAGCGGGGCACCGGGGCTGTTCGGGATCGGCATGGACGATGGGATCGGCCGGATCGACGTGTCTGGCTGCACCATCCGGGGGGCCGTGGCCGGGGTTATCGTCAACAATGACGTGGCGGGCGTGCCAAATTCGCTGGCGTCCCGGTCTCGGGTCGTGAACTGCACCATCGACTGTGCGGATTTTTCGGACAATGTGCCCAGTGACTTCCGGCTGGGGATCGACATGGCTGCCGAGGATGCCGAACTGCGCGGCAACATCATCAGCTATGGTTCAGCCGGGCATATCGGCATTCGGATCACCGGGGCGCATTCTGTCGTGGCCGACAACCGCTGCCGCTATGTCAGTGATAATATCAGCCTTGCGACAGCCGGGATTGTGCTGGGGGCTACCAATGCCGATGGCAAGCCAACCCTGCAAGTGGATGATGTCGCCATCAGCGGCAATACGATTGAAGGGCCGCAGAACGGGATCCTTGCGTTGAGCGCCGCCAATTGCAGCATTGCGGGCAACCGGATCGACGGCGATGGGCTTGGGCAGACCGTGATGGGTATTTTCGCCAACGAATGCACGGCGCTGGACATTTCGGGCAATGCGATTGACGGGGCCCTGATCGCCATCGGCGCGTTGGAGGGGGACCGCTGCCAGATTGACGACAACCGGATCGAGGGGGGTGGTTTTGCCATTCTCACCTTCAATCAGGACGCGCCCACCATCAGCAACAACCGGATCAGGCAAGCAGGGCAGGGTGGGATTCTGGTGCTGGCCAGTGCCCAGCGAACCCTGATCCGGGGCAACCGGGTGATCGGCTGCGGCCATCAGGCGGCGGTCGGCCTTGGCATCGTGACATTTCTGGTCATTGGTGAAGCCGCGATTACCGGCAATGAAGTCATGGATACCGGAGAAAGCGCCGAGGGCGCATCGTCAACCACGGCCCTGGGGATCATGGGCGATCTGGTGCTTGAGGCGCTGATCGAGGGCAACCTGGTGACTTATAGCGGCGGCCAGATCCGCGATATCGCCAATGAAGACCGGGCGGTCCGGTTTCGCGGGCTGCTGGAACTGGCCGTCATTCTGGCCGACCGGCGGGTGGTCTTGGGATTCCCGATCAAGATATTGGGCAACAGCTTTACCGGCACCGGGCAGACCGCCCTGGTCGAACTGCTGCAATTCCCGCTGACCGACAATCTGATCATCCGGTTCGAGCGGGTGACGTTCAGCGACAATTACTGCATGCATTTCGCACCGCAAACCAGTGACAACCGGGCCACTGTATCCCTGCGCGGCCATCGCGGGGTGGTGATTGGCAACCACATCAAATCGCAACAGGGCAGCTATTTCCCGGTCAACCTGAACGGGATGAGTGCCACCTATCTGGGCAATGTGGCCGAGCTTTTGCCGATTCAAGGCAACCCGATCCCGGTGCCAACCGGCAACTTCAACCTTGACAGCTAGGGGCTGTCTGACCTCGACCAAAGGAAACCGCCATGAACCTTTCTGATCTGCTCCAGACCCACATCAAAGACATCGACGCCGCCGCCCGCGATGCCAGCAAACCAACCCGCAATGCCGCCGACCTTGGCCGTCCGGCAGGTTTGTTCGAGGCGCGGATCAAACGGGTGGACGCCCGGATTGCCTTGCTGGAACAACAGCGCGCCGCGACCGAAAAGCGGCTTGTCGCCGCCATCGAGGACCAAAAGAAGTTGCGCGAGGAGATGGCCAAAGAGGCCAAGGTCTGGTCCGACCGCAACCCGACCAAACCGCCGCCCGGTCGCGGAACCCCAGCCGGGCCGGGCGACATAAAGGGTGGCAAATTGTCCGCCACGCCAAAGGTGCGGCCCGGCAAAGAGAAGTGACCACCGCCGGATGCCATGGCGTTGAACGGCGGCCACTGCGGATCAATCCACCGTCGGCGCGCCCCCCTCAAACAGATTGCCATGGCTGTAGTCACACGGTCCCTCTTGCATCTGCAGATGCAGGCCGGTTCCGGTGTAGGGATGGGCGCGGGCCAGATCCTCGTCGAAATCAATCCCCAAGCCGGGGGCCGTAGGCGGAGTGATATAGCCGCCTTCCACCCGGATCGTGTTGCGGATCAGGGCGGCATGAAACGGCGTCTCAATCGTTTCGGCCATCAGCAGGTTCGGAATGGACGCCGCCAGATGGATACTCGCCGCCCATTCCACCGGCCCGGCATACAGATGCGGGGCGACCTGGGCATTGTAAACCTCGGCCAAAGTGGCAATCTTCTTGCCCTCCCAGATGCCGCCCGCCCGACCCAAAGCCGGTTGCAATATCGTCGCCGCCCCGGCGCGCAGTACAGCGGCAAATTCGCCCTTGGTGCTGAGCCTTTCACCCGCCGCCACTGGAATCCGCACCGCAGCCGCAACCTTGGCCATTTCGGCGACATTATCCGGCGGGATCGGTTCTTCGTACCACAGGGGGGAAAAAGGCTCGATCGCCTGCCCCATGCGGATCGCACCACCGGTCGAAAATTGGCCATGGGTGCCAAACAGCAGATCAGCCTTGTCGCCGACCGCCGCGCGGATCTTGCGGCAGAATTCGACCGACAGCGAAATATCCGACAATGCAGGCATATGGCCGCCGCGAATGGTATAGGGGCCGGCCGGGTCAAACTTTACCGCCGTATAACCCTGATCGACCATCGCCACGGCAGCTTCTGCGGCCTGATCCGGGTTCACCCAGAAGCCGGGCAAGCTATGGCCTTTTTGTGGATACAGATAAGTATAGGCCCGCACACGGTCATTCATCTTGCCACCGAGCAGGGCATAGACGGGCCG
>JANOMH010000347.1:0-15551 GCA_031420215.1 Rhodobacterales bacterium
CCGACCAATGCCGAACCACCGCTGATCTGGCAAATGATCCTGCGCGAGGAAGTGGCGGCGTGGAACGTTCCGTCCGGCATTGTGTTCGACATGCTGCGCGAAGGGGCGGGCAAACGCCCCGGCGTGCTGACCAAAGTGGGCATCGACACCTTTGTGGACCCCGATCAGGTCGGCTGCGCGATGAATGCCAGTGCGCGGGCTGAACCGCTGGTCCGCCATGTGCAGTTCATGGGCGAAGACTGGCTGCATTTCTCCGCCATTCACCCCGATATCGCCATTATCCGGGCCACGACCGCCGATGAAAACGGCAATTTGACCTATGAACATGAAGGGGCAACTTTGGGTGCGATGGAGATGGCTTTGGCCGCCCGCAATTCCGGCGGCATCGTCATTGCGCAGGTCAAGCGCATCGCCAAACAAGGCTCGCTCAAGCCGCATGATGTGCGCGTGCCGGGGATTCTGGTCGATATCATTGTCGAAGCCCCGCAACAGTTGCAGACCACCTCGACCCTGTATGATCCGGCGATCTCGGGTGAAATTTTCCGGCCCCTGGACAGTTTCGAAATCCCCGATCTGAATATCGGCAAGGTCATTGCCCGACGCGTGGCGCAGGAATTGCGCAGTGGTTGGGCGGTGAATATCGGCTTTGGGATTTCCGCCAATGTCCCCCGGATTTTCGTCGAGGAGGGCCAACATGGCGCGGTCACCTGGGTGATCGAACAAGGCGCGGTGGGCGGCATTCCCCTGCTCGATTTCAAATTCGGGTGCGCCGCCAATGCCGAGGCTTTTGTCGCCTCGCCCCATCAGTTCAGCTATTTTCAGGCAGGCGGGTTTGACTGTGCGCTGCTGAGTTTCCTGGAGATTGACAAAGAAGGGTCGGTCAACGTGTCGCGCCTTGCCGCCACGCCGCACCGCACCGCCGGGGCGGGGGGCTTTGTCGACATTACAGCACGCGCGAAAAAGCTCGTGTTTTCAGGGCTGTTTAATGCCGGGGCCAAGATGAACCTGCTGGATGGGCAGATTGTGATCGAAAAAGAGGGGCGCGTGCCCAAGATTGTGGACCGCGTCGATCAAGTCAGCTTTTCCGGTCGCCGCGCCCGGATGCAGGGCCAAGATGTGACCTATGTGACCGAACGTTGCGTCATGAAACTGGGGCCCAAGGGCCTGATCGTGACCGAAATTGCCCCCGGCATCGACCTGCGCCGCGATATTCTGGGGCAGGCGGCGACGCCTTTGGCGGTGTCGCCGGACCTGCGGATCATGGACTCTAACCTGTTCCAACCCGGCCCGATCGGCCTGTCCCCCCGGCCCGCCGATGCCCGGTTCTGACCCCCGCCTTGACCTGGTCCTGGGCGATATCGCCCGGCTGACGATCCGGCGCGGCGATAAGCTGAACGCGCTGGACCCGGCGATGATTATGGCGCTGCGGGACGCTTGTCATGCGGTCGAACATTCCTCGGCCCGGGTGCTGATCCTGACCGGCGAAGGCTCTCGTGCGTTCTGTGCCGGGGGTGACATTGCCGCTTGGTCGCGCGAAACCCCTGACGCTTTTTCCCGCCATTGGGTTCGCGACGGCCATGCCGCTTTTGACGCGCTGGCCCGGTTGCGCCAGCCGGTGATTGCGGTGCTGAACGGCCATACGTTGGGGGGCGGGCTGGAGCTTGCCGCCTGTGCCGATCTGCGGATTGCCGAAAGCCATATCACCTTGGGCCAGCCGGAAACCGGCTTGGGCATCATCCCCGGCTGGTCCGGCACCCAACGCGCCGTGCGCCGGTTTGGCGGGCAGGTGGTCCGGCGAATGGCGCTGTTTGGCGAGGTTTTTGACGCCGAACTGGCGCTGGCGCTCGGCCTAGTCGATCAGGTTGTGCCCACCGGTGAAGGGATGCAAGCGGCAGAAATCGTGGCACAAAAGCTGCTGTCGCGGGGCGCACGTGCCACCGAACTGGCCAAGATGCTGATCAACGCTGCATCCGGCGAAGACCGCGAGCGTGTTCTGGAATCGCTTGCAGGCGGCATCGCTGCGGCGTCAGATGAACTGGCCGAAGGGCTGGCCGCCTTTCGGGCCAAGCGTAAACCTGATTTCAAAGGATAAAACATGATCCGGCATATGGTCCATCTGCGGTTCGGGGCCTTGGTGACGGCGGCAGAAAAGGCTGCCCTTTATGCCGGGCTGGCCGCTTTGCGCGGGCATCTGCATGGCATTCTGGATTTCCAGCACCGCCCGAACCTCAGCCCCGAAACCCCGGTTGTACATGGGTTCGCCGATCTGTTCTGGTTCGATTTCAGTGATGTGGCGTCCCGCGATGCCTATCTTGCCGACCCCGATCATCAGGCGCTTGGGGCGCGGCTGGTGGCGGCTGTCGGCGGTATCGAGGGGATCTTGGTCTGCGATTTCGCCCCATGACCGACGCCGACCGTGCCTTTCTGACTGCCCTGTTCCAAGCCGCCGTGCAGGCCGCTGATCCAACCGCCGCCCTGCGCCCGCATCTTCCCGCCCGCCCCAAAGGCCGGGTCGTGGTGATCGGTGCGGGCAAGGGGGTCGCACAGCTGGCCGCCGCATTTGAGACCCTGTGGGACGGGCCGCTGTCTGGCGTCGTGGTCACCCGCTATGGCTATGCGGTCCCCTGCCAACAGATCAAGGTGCTTGAGGCGGCGCATCCGGTGCCGGATCAGGCCGGGCTATTGGCATCGCAGGCTTTGTTCGACACGGTGCGAGGCCTGACCGCGGATGATCTGGTCGTAGCGTTGATCTGCGGCGGTGGATCGGCCTTGCTGCCCTGCCCGCAAACCGGACTGACACTTGACGATGAAATAGCACTGAACCGGGCGCTGCTCGCCTCGGGCGCACCAATCTCGGTAATGAATGCGATCCGCAAACAGATCAGCGGGATCAAGGGCGGGCGGCTGGCGGCAGCCTGTTATCCGGCGCAAGTGGTGTCACTGGTGGTCAGCGATGTGCCCGGCGATGACCCCGCACAGGTGGCATCCGGCCCTACAGTGCCCGACACCGTATCCCGCGCCGACGCCCGCGCCATGGTCGCGGCCTGGCGGATCGACTTGCCCCCCGCCATCGCCGCGCATCTGGCTGGCGACACGGGGCTGGCCCCCCTGCCCGACGATCCGGTGTTCGCCGGGCACAAAGTGCAGGTCATTGCCTCATCCTCCATGTCACTGGAAGCCGCCGCCGCTTTGTCCGAAGCCCAAGGCATTCCCGCCGTCATCCTGTCTGACGCCATCGAAGGCGAGGCCCGCGACGTGGCCCGGGTCCATGCCGCCATCACCCGCGAAGTGGCCTTGCGGGACCGGCCGTTCCGCAAACCCGTGCTGATCCTGTCAGGCGGCGAGACCACCGTGACGCTAAGGGGCAAGGGACGGGGCGGGAGGAACAGCGAATTCCTTCTGGCGCTGGCGCTGGCTGCCGAGGGAGTACAGTTCAGCGCGCTGGCCGCCGACACAGACGGGATCGACGGCTCGGAAAACAACGCCGGGGCTTTTGCCGATGGAGCCAGTGCGGCGCGGTTGCGGACCAAAGGATTGGACCCCTCCGCATTGCTGTCAAACAACGACGCTTACAGCGCCTTCGAACGGCTGGGCGACCTGTTTGTGCCGGGACCTACGGGGACGAATGTCAATGATTTCAGGGCAATACTTCTTAGGTAGAGTAACTTGCCAAAGCCTGAAAAATGTCCTGTAATTCTTTTGGCCCTTAAATATCCCCGCCGGAGGCACCAACCTCGCAGCCGCCCCCCCCTCACCCCGTCGGATACAGCCCATCCGCAAACAGTGCGCCGTGATAGCCCTTGATCCGGACCAACTGGCCCAAGGCACTGCCAATCGGCTCGCCGCGTTCGATCTGGCCAAGGACCGACCCAAAGTCGTGCTGCGGCTCCCACTTCAACTCTCTGCGGACCAGATCGTTGCAATAGACCCGGTCGATGTCGGGGAACATGGCGAAACTGGCGGTGTCATAGATCTGGCGGAAGTCGGGGAACAGGCTGGCCACCACCGACGCCGGATCTTCGCGCAAGCCCACAAGGTCGCTGCGGTCAAAGGGGGTGGTGGCGCTGATGATGTAGCGGGCAAACTTGATGTCGGGGGCGTGCAGCATGGCCTGCACATGGGCCATCGCGGCATCGGCAATATCGACCCGGCGGAACAGGAATTCGTTGGCTTTGGCATTCTGGTCGGTGAACGCCGACCGGATCGCCTCATCATCATCGGCCTCGGGGAAAAACCGCGAGGTGCGCAGGATGATGCAGTTCAGCCCATGCAGGCGGGTGAACAGATGGCATAAATCCTCGGCGGCGGTTTTGGTGGTGCCATAGATGTTTTTGGGCACGGGAACGACAGTTTCATCAATCCATGCGGCGGGAAATTCCGGCTCCGGCGACAGGGCCGCCCCAAAGGCGCTGGTCGTGCTGGTGAACACGAAACGGCGCAGGCCGGTGCGGGCGACAGCCTCAAGCAAGGTCAGGGTGCCCGCGATATTGGTATCGATAAAAGCATGTTTGGTGTGGCTGGCGACATGGGGCTTGTGCAGGGTGGCAGTGTGCAACACCGCCTCCACCCCCTGTAGCGCACGGTCGACCACGGCGCGGTCAGTAATCGTGCCCTGATAGGTGGTGAACGGACTGGCCAGCAGGTCCAGCCCTACGGCCTCGTGGCCCAAACCCGGCAAAAGCCGCATCAGCGCCTCGCCCAGATGACCCGAACTGCCGGTGACCAGAACCTTCATGAGCCGAGCGATAAATCAAAAGCCGGGTCCAGCCCAGAGCTGGTCTGTTGAAACCCAGTCTTTCCACGCCAACAGACACAATTCCAGATTGCTTCGCACAACAATTCACCTAGGCTCCGCACGCAACCAGAGGGTCAACGATGTTGATTGCGCAAATTTCAGATTTCCATCTGACAGCCCCCGGCACCTTGTTTCAAGGGGATATTGATACCGAAAAACTCGCTCGCGTCGCCATAACCGCCATGTTGCAGCTGACGCCCCGGCCAGATGTCGTTTTGCTGTCGGGCGATATCACCGAACATGGTGATGCAGCGGCATACGGACTATCGCGCGCGATTCTGAATGCCCTGCCAATGCCGGTTTATGTGATCCCTGGCAATCATGACGACAGGGGCGCATTGCGGGCGGCCTTTGCCGACCATGAGTATCTGCCACAGGCCGGACCGCTGCACTTTGCGGCCAACATGGGCCAATTGCGCCTGATCGGGCTGGACTGCACGGTGCCGGGCGACCACCATGGCGCGCTGGACCGGGCCGGGCTGGATTGGCTGGATAAAGAGCTGGCAAAAGCACCGGACCGGCCAACCTTCATCATGACCCACCATCATCCTTTTGCGAGCGGAATGGCCTATATGGACGACATCATCAATCGCGACGGAGCCGCGATTGGCGCGGTTATGGCGAAGTATGACTGTATCGATCGGCTGTTGTTCGGCCACGTCCATCGGCATTTCACTGCACGCTTCGGCGGCACACTTGCGGTCAGTTGCCCCTCGACCGCGTCTCAAATCGCCCTACGGCTTGACCCCGCGGCGATTCCGGGGGCAGTGATGGAACCACCGGGGTTCTTGCTGCATGATTGTCGACCTGACCGCACAGTCACTCATCTTGTGCCGCTCGGCGAATTTGGTCCGTTGGTGGAGCTCTACTAAGGGTTAATCCTTGGCCCGCTCCACATAGGAATTATCCTCGGTATTGATCACGACGCGGGTGCCGACCCCGATGTGCGGCGGCACCATGACGCGCAACCCATTGGTGCAAATCGCGGGTTTATAGGATGACGAGGCGGTCTGGCCTTTGACCGCAGGCTCGGTCTCGGTAATCTCGACGGTCACGCGTTGCGGCAATTCGATGGAAATGGCGACGCCGTTATGGGTCTTCAGCTGGACCCGGACGTTTTCGGTCAGGAACACCTTGTCATCTCCGATCACGTCGGGATGAACGGTGACCTGATCAAAGCTTTCAGGCTCCATAAAGTGGAAACCCTCGCCGTCTTCATACAGGAAATCATAATTCCGCTCGTCGACGTAAGCCTTTTCGACCTGTTCCGTGGTGCGCCAGCGTTCCGACACTTTGACCCCATCGGCGATGCGGCGCATGTCGATCTGGGTGGTGGGCGTGCCCTTGCCGGGGTGGAAATTCAGGGCGGTCAGAACGACGTAAAGTTTGCCGTCCATTTCGACGACATTACCCTTGCGCAGGGATGAGGCGATGACTTTCACGAAGCAGGTTCCTTGCAGAGTGCATTGCGGCAGCCTATCAGGCAGCCCGATCACTGCCCCCTAACCCATCCGCTCCAAAACCTCCAGCCGAAAGCCGTTTGACATGTCATCCCCTTGGTGGACCCCCGCGCTGCACGTCGACCGCCGCCCGCTGCTGCTGACCCGCAACCGGATTCAAGCGGCAATCCGCGGCTGGCTGGCGGATCAGGCGTTTACCGAAGTCGATCCGGCCGCCCTGCAGATCAGTCCGGGGAACGAGGCGCATCTGCATGGCTTTGCGACCAGTGCTATTGGCAACGACGGCGTGCCGCATCCGATGTATCTGCACACCTCACCTGAATTCGCGATGAAAAAGCTGTTGGCGGCGGGGGAAACCCGCATCGCGTCTTTTGCCCATGTCTGGCGCAACCGGGAACGCGGGCCACTGCATAGCCCTGAGTTTACCATGCTGGAATGGTATCGCGTGGGTCAGGTCTACACCGTGCTGATGGAGGATTGTGCGGCGTTCCTGCGGCTGGCCGCAACCATCGCCGGAACCCCGGTGTTGCGGTTCAAGGACCGGGTTTGTGATCCGTTTCTGGAACCCGAACGGCTGAGCGTGGCCGAGGCGTTTCAGCGCCATGCCAGGATTGATCTGCTGGCCACCTGTGGGGCCAATGGTGAAACGGATGCCCCCGCTTTGGCCGCGCAACTGCCCGCCGCCGGGGTCCGCGTTGCCGCCGATGATACATGGTCTGACATGCTGTCCAGGGTATTGGTGCAATGCGTCGAACCACATCTGGGGCTGGGCCGGATCACCATTCTTGACCGCTACCCCGCCGCCGAGGCGGCCCTTGCCCGCGCTTGCGCCGACGACCCGCGCGTCGCTGAACGTTTCGAACTGTATGCCTGCGGGGTGGAACTGGCCAATGGCTTTGGCGAACTGACTAACCCCGCTGAACAGCGCCGCCGGTTCATGCTGGAAATGGATGAAAAGAGCCGCGTCTATGGCGAACGCTATCCACTGGACGAGGATTTTCTGACAGCCCTCGCGCTCATGCCCCCGGCCAGCGGCATCGCCATGGGCTTTGACCGGCTGGTCATGCTGGCCACCGGTGCCCCCCGGATTGATGATGTCATCTGGACTCCGGTGGCCGATCATCGCCCCTAGCCATGCACTGCCTTTGTCGCAATTCTTTTGTTTGCTAAATATCCCCGCCCGAGGCTCCAGTCTGAACGCCGTCCCGGCGACGCAGGTCTGTCAGGCGACAGTGCACAGTTTTGGCTTGACCCCGGCGGATCACCGGAAATAATGTAACTGATTGGTTACTAAAGGGACACCGAAACATGCCGCAGGCCGTATTGGTTACTGGGTCCAGCCGGGGGATCGGGTTGGCCACGGCGCTGGCTTTGGCGCGCGAAGGCTTTGCTGTGGCTCTGAATAGCGCCGCGGATGATACCGAACTGGCTGCTGCCGTGGCGCAAGTCGCAGCAATCGGCAGGCCGGTCACGACAGCAGTCTTTGATGTGACCGACACCGCCGCCCATGCCGCCCATCTGACCCGGATCGAGGCGGCGATTGGCCCTTTGACCACGCTGGTCAATAACGCGGGCGTCGGTGTGCTGGCGCGCGGCGATCTGCTGGATGTGACCGAGGCCAGCTATGACCGCTGCCTTGCGGTCAACACCCGGGCGATGTTCTTTCTGTCACAGGCTTTTGCCCGGCTGCTGCTGGCCCGGCCGCGTGATCCGGCGTTGTTTCATGCCATCGTCAATGTCACCTCGGCCAATGCCAGTGCCGTGGCGGTCCAACGGGCCGAATATTGTGCATCCAAAGCCGCCGCCGCAATGGTATCGCAGGCCTTTGCAGTGCGCCTGGGCCCCGAGAATATCGCGGTCTATGACGTGCGCCCAGGCCTGATTGCCACTGAAATGACCGCCCCGGTGATCGAGAGTTACCGGCAGCGCGCGCAGGATGGCCTGACGCTTCTGCCCCGCGTGGGCGAACCTGCCGAGGTGGGACAGATCATCGCCACGCTGGCCCTTGGCCGTTTGCCCTATACCACCGGGCAGGTGATTTCCGCCGATGGCGGGCTGCTTGTGCAGAGGTTCTGATCCATGAAAATCGCCCTGCCCGATGTCAATGGCCAGCTGACCGACTACCACCTGATCGGCACCCCGATTCCGCCTGCCAAGCTGGGGCAAAACCCGGCCCGCGTGGTCTTTTCCGCCGCGCATGTGGTCGCCGACCCGTTTTCGCCGAACGAACCCACGGGCCGGGCGGCGGTGGATTGGACGGCAACGCTGGCCTTTCGCCGCCATCTGGCCGGAATGGGGCTGGGCATTGCCGAGGCGATGGATACCGCCCAGCGCGGCATGGGGCTGGACTGGCCCGGCGCGCTGGAACTGATCCGGCAGACCCGCCTGGAATTGCCCGAGGCGCTGGTCGCCAATGGCTGTGGCACGGATCACCTTGACCTGTCGGTGGTTCACAGTCTGGACGATGTGCGCCGGGCTTATCTGATGCAGGTCGAGGCAATTCAGGCGCTTGGCAGCCGGATCATTCTGATGGCCAGCCGGGCCCTGGTGCGGGCGGCGCGCGGTCCGCAGGACTATGTCCGGGTCTATACCGATGTCTTGGCCGCCTGTGATCAGCCGGTGATTTTGCATTGGCTTGGCGCAATGTTTGACCCGGCTTTGGCCGGTTATTGGGGGGCCTCCACGTTTGAGGCGGGGCTGGAGACGGTGCTGACGGTGATCAACAGCAATGTCACCAAGGTCGATGGGATCAAGATTTCCCTGCTGGATGCCGCCAAAGAAATCGCCCTGCGCCGCCGTTTGCCAGCATCCGTGCGGATGTATTCCGGCGACGATTTCAACTATCCCGAACTGATGCAGGGCGATGCGCAGGGCTATTCTCATGCGTTACTGGGGATTTTCGACCCTCTGGCGGCGGCAGCGGCGGATGCGGTGACCCGGCTGAGCGCTGGTGATATGGCGGGGTTTCGCGCGGTGCTTGACCCGACTGTGCCACTTGCCCGGCTGATCTTTTGCGCCCCGACGCAGAATTACAAGACCGGCGTGGTGTTTATGGCCTGGCTGAACGGTCATCAGGACCATTTCATCATGCTGAATGGGGCGCAGGCGCTGCGGCCGCTGCCCTATTTCACCGACATATTCCGGCTGGCCGATGGCTGTGGCCTGCTCGCCGATCCGGAACTGGCAGTGGACCGGATGCGGCGGCTTTTGGCGGTGTATGGCGTATAGGATGCGGGATTTTAGCGCGGATACATTGGCCTTGGCGCTGAACACCGCGACGTTGGGCCATAATCTGGCGGGTCATGGCGCGGGCTGGCCGGTGGAAAAACTCATCGACGCCTGTGCCGCGCGCGGCTTTGGCGGCATTGTGTTCTGCCGGCGCGAGATTGGGGGGCGCGCGGTTGAGATTGGCAACCGGGTCCGGGCCGCCGGGATGCAGGTCGCGGGGCTGTGCCGTGCGCCGTTTCTGGTGGGGCCGCTGGCCCCTGCTGCCGTGATGGATGATTTCAAGGCCGCAATTGATATGGCCGCAGCCCTGCAAGCCCCGGTTCTGACCATCGTCGTGGGCGGGGTCGAGACTGGCACGAAAGGGCCGGGCGAGAGCCTGCGCCGCGTGACCGACATTGTCGCTGCGGCTGTGCCCTATGCCACCCGCGCCGGGGTGAAACTGGCGCTGGAGCCGCTGCATCCGGTCTATGCGGGCAGCCGGTCCTGCCTGACCACGTTGCGCGATGCTTTGGACATCTGCGATGTGGTCAACGCGCCGGGGCTGGGGGTGGCGATTGATGTCTATCATGTCTGGTGGGATACGGATTTGCCCGCGCAGCTGCACCGGGCGGGCCCCCGGATCATGGGCTATCACCTGTGCGACTGGTTGGCCGCCACCCAGGACGTGTTGCTGGACCGGGGCATGATGGGCGATGGGGTGGCCAATCTGTTGGCGATCCGGCGCGAGGTTGAGGCCGCCGGTTATGCCGGGTTTTGCGAGGTCGAGGTATTTTCGGCCCGAGACTGGTGGTTGCGCGATCCGGCCGAGGTGCTGGACACAATCGTCAGCCGGTGCAGGACGGTCTGTTAGAATATCAGGATATCCGCCGCTGTCAGAATAGCTCCGGCCTGCAGATCGGCCAGCAGCGTCAACCCGCCAGCAGCAGAGCCATTGCTGTCGAACCACAGCGTTCCGTCGGTGGTGCGAAAGATGAACCGGTCATCGGCATCCGGCGCCAGATTACTGGCCTGCGCGACAAACCGGCCTTGGGGCAGAACCCCGGCGACCAATCCGGCGGCAAAGGCGGTGCTGATCCGGACCGTGTCGTTATTGCCGGAAATAGTGCTGAAATCACGGATCAGATCGGTGCCGGTCTGCGCCTCGGCCAAAGACATAAAGTCAAAAAAGTCATCGCCCAGCCCACCGGTCAGCTGATCAATTCCATCGCCACCGCGCAGCAAGTCGCGGCCCGCATCGCCAAACAGGACGTCATTCTGCGCAGCCCCACGCAAGGCATCATTGCCCGCCCCGCCGAACAGCCGGTCAGCACCGTCATTGCCATAAAGGATATCGGCCCCATCAGCCCCGAACAGCCGGTCATTTCCACCGAACCCGGACAGAACGTCATCGCCCGCCGCACCGTCCAACTGGTTGGTGGCAGCATCACCTGCGATATTATCCGCACCGCCGGTGCCTTTGACATTCTCGAACTGCCAGAACCGCAGATCAAGGGTCGTGGTGCCCTGATACAGATTGACCGTTACGCCGGCATTTCCGGCAAAGATCAGCGTGTCCAACCCGGCCCCGCCAAACAACCGGTCGCCATCGCCCAGCGTCAGGATCAGGTCATCGCCCGCACCGCCATCGACATAATCCCGCCCGGCCCCACCGATGATCACATCAGCGCCACCCAGACCGAGCAGCCGGTCAGCCCCCGCCATCCCGGTCAGCCGGTCGGCCGCCGAAGTGCCGGTCCGATATTGCGGGGCGGGGCTGATCAGCGCGTCAAGCAGCATCGGCATGGCGTTGGCGTTGTAATGCAGCCCGTCGGCCCCAAACATCTCTGCCGGGGCAAGGCCATGCGCCGCAGCAATCTGGTCGGGATCCACAACCACAATTTGCCCGCCAGTCAGGCCCAGCTGCGCGTCGCGGATCATGTCCCAATGTGCCCGACTGGCACCAAAGGGGGTCGCGGCGGACAGGGCCATGACCACAAAGGCATAATCGCTGACCCGGTTGCCATAGCTGATCAGGGCCCCGTCCAGCCGTTGCACCAGATCGGCAAGCTGCGCGGCATACGTGACAGATTGGGGGATGTCGCGGGTATCCGCCTCGCCCTGCACCCAGAGCACACCCGCCAGATAACTGTCAGGCGTGGCATCCAGGGCAGCCTTGATCGCGGCGGCCAGTCCGGCCTGCAATTCGCCCGGATTGAACCAGTCGGCCTGATCCATGGCCACAGTCAGGGCCGAGCCGCCAACCGCATAAGTCAGCCCAACAGCAGCACCTGCACCAAACGCGATGTCCAGGTGATCCTGCAGCGCCTGCCCATGGGCACCGCCGTTCAGTTTGATCGCATTGCTTTGACCAGCCATAATATAAATCGGGGTCGGCAGGGCATTTCCTTTGCGATTTTGACCGGAATTTAGCCACGAGACGGCTGACCAAGCAGGTGCATGGAGACCTTCAAAATGGACCAGCGTCAATGAAATGATGCCTAAAACTTATCGCACCAGCGGGAAATGACCGGTCTGGCGCTTTGACTTGCCTGCCGAACCTCTTGACCGAATCACTCTGCTATCATATGACACCGATGTCATGACACCGATGTCATAAGCTCGGGCATGGCGTGAACACCTGTGGAGGGGTGGTCGCAAAGGGGGGACTGATGGCTACAATCTATGATGTCGCCCGTGCTGCGGGCGTTTCGCCCAAAACTGTCAGCCGCGTACTGAACGGCGATGCGCCGGTCAAGAAACACACCCGCGAGGCAGTGCAGCAGGCGATGGCCGAAATGGGCTTTGTCCCCTCCTCTGCCGCCCGGTCGATGCGGTCGAACAAATCCGGCCTGATCGGGCTGATAACCGGCGCAATTTCCACCAAGCCCGAACCGTTGGAGCCACAGGGCCTGCCTGATCTGTTCATTGTGCAAGGCATCCAGCGGGTGATTGCCGCTACCGGCAAGACCCTGATGATTGCCGATACCGGCGGGCGGTTTGATAAAGTCGCCCCGCTGATCAACACTTTCCTGCAGCACCGGGTCGAAGGGCTGATCTATGTCGCCGAATACCATCAGCGCGTCGATTTGCCCCCGGTTCCGGCAGGTCACCCGCTGGTGCTGGTCAACTGCTTTGACGCCTGTGGCACCCCGTCTGTCTTGCCTGATGACCGCCGCTGTCAGCGTGATCTGGTGAGCCGGATTATCCAAAGCGGTCACCGGCGGATCGGGCATCTGACCTTGCTGAAAACCCAGGCTGCAACTGCCCTGCGGATTGACGGCTACAAGGATGCGCTGGCCGATGCGGAGATCGGGTTTGACCCAGCGCTGGTGATTACACCCTATCCTGACGGGCTAATGGACAGCCAGCTGCTCTGGGATGCAATCGACCGGCTATTGACCCTGCCCCAGCCGCCCACGGTGCTGGCTTGCGGCAATGATGAAATGGCGATGCGGGTGTATGGCATCTTGCGCACCCGCGGGATCAAGGTCCCCGAGGATATCTCGATCGCTGGCTTCGACAATTACCGCGTCATTGCCGAGACATTGTATCCGCCCCTGTCCACCGTCGATCTGCCCTATGCGGCGATGGGCGCGCGGGCGGCGGACCTGCTTTTGTCGCTGATAAATGGCGACATTCAGACCCGGCCCACACCGACTCTGGTGTCTGGTCCGGTGTGCTGGCGGTCATCTGTGACCACCAGCAACGCGATTACCTTACTGCAATCCAAAGGGAGGATACCTCAATGAAACATACACTTTTGCTGACTGGCGCGTTGCTAGCGTCCGTCAGTTTTGCTGCAATGGCCCCCACTATGGCTTTGGCCCAAACTGACCTGACCATGTGGTACCATGGCGCCGGAAACGAAGTCGAAAGCACGATCATCAACCAGATCGTCGCTGACTTCAACGCCAGCCAGACCGACTGGAAAGTCTCGCTCGAGTCGTTCCCGCAGGGCGCTTATAATGACTCGGTCGTTGCCGCCGCTTTGGCCGGCAACTTGCCCGATATTCTGGACGTGGACGGCCCGGTTATGCCGAACTGGGCCTGGGCTGGCTATATGCAGCCGCTGGTGATTGACGAAGCCGTCATCGCCAACTTTTTGCCCGGCACCAAGGGCATCTGGGATGGCAAACTGTATTCCATCGGTCTGTGGGATGCGGCTGTCGCATTGGTCACCCGGCAATCGACACTTGATGCATTGGGCCTGACCGCTCCAACGCTGGACGACCCTTGGGATATGGCCGAGTTCATGGCGGCCCTTGATGCAGCCAAGGCATCCGGCAATTATGACTACCCGCTCGATCTGGGCATGGCCTGGACCGGCGAATGGTATCCCTATGCGTTTTCGCCGTTCCTGCAATCCTTTGGCGGCGATATCGTAGACCGGACCACCTATACCACTGCCGAAGGCGCGCTGAATGGCGATGCGGCGATGGCGTTCGGCGCATGGTGGCAAATGCTGTTCACCGAAGGTTACGCTCCAGGCACATCGCAAGACCCGGCTGACCGGGATTCAGGGTTCGTTGACGGCAAATATGCGTTCAGCTGGAATGGCAACTGGGCTGCTTTGGGTGCGTTGACTGCGCATGACGACACCCTGTTCCTGCCTGCGCCCGACTTTGGCGCTGGGTCGAAAATCGGGGCCGCCAGCTGGCAGTTCGGGGTTTCGGCAACGTCTGAGCATCCCGATGGGGCAGCGGCGTTCATCCAGTTTGCGCTGAATGATCAATACCTTGCCGATTTCTCGAACGGCATCGGCCTGATCCCTGCCACTGCAACCGCAGCCGGACTGACCGAGAATTACAAAGACGGCGGTCCGATGGCCGTATTCTTTGGGCTGACCTCGGCACAGGCTTTGGTCCGCCCGGTCACGCCGGGCTATGTGGTCGCCGCCAAGGTGTTCGAAAAGGCGCTGGCGGATATCGCCAATGGGGCCGATGTTGCTGAAACGCTGGATGCCGCTGTCGATGAGATTGACGCCGATATCGCCGCCAACAGCAACTACGGACACTAACGGGCCGTCAACCCCGGGGCCCGGCATAACAGCCGGGCCCCGGACCTTGAAAACTGTGGGTGATCAGCATGGCAGGCGGAACGAAACTGACCCAATCCAACGGCGCAGGATGGGGCTTTGCCCTGCCCGGATTTGGGTTGATGGTGTTTTTTGTCATCCTGCCGTTTTTCTTTGCCTTCGGGCTGTCGCTGACCAATCAGCGGCTGATTTCCCCCAACCCGACCGAATTTGTGGGCCTTGCCAATTACCGCGATCTGCTGGGACTGGGGATGATCACGCTTGACCCATTGCGGGATGATGCGGGCGCGATTGTCGCCGATGAAAACGGCGACCCGACCTATCCCAAACTGCGCGACGTGACCCGCAATAATCCGGACCTTCCGCATCTGGACGGGATGCGCGAATGGTTTTCGTGGTCATCCGGCGATAGCCGCACCTATGTGCTGGCGCGTGACGTAATTTTCATGAAGGCGGTGATCAACACCCTGATTTTCGTGATCGTCGTCGCCCCGGTGCAGGGCGGGCTGGCGCTAGGGCTGGCCCTGCTCATCAACCAGCGGCTACGCGGGATCAATCTGTTCCGGGCGATTTTCTTTATGCCGGTTGTGGTGTCGATCGTCGTGGTGTCGCTGCTGTGGCGGTTTATCTATGACGGGCAGGACGGATTGCTGAATAACCTGCTGTCGGGGCTGACATTCGGGGCGTTTGACGGGGTTGACTGGCTGGGCAATCCGAACACGGCGCTGGGGTCGATCATCGCCATGTCGATCTGGCAGGCGGTCGGCTTTCATATGGTGATCTGGCTGTCCGGCCTGCAGACCATCAGCCCGACCTTGTATGAAGCTGCGGAAATTGAAGGGGCCACAAAATGGCAAGTGTTCCGCTATGTCACCTGGCCCGGCCTGCGCAATACCGCGATTTTGGTGTTTGTCGTGATCACCATCCAGGCGTTCGGCCTGTTCGCCCAGATTGACGTGATGACCAATGGCGGGCCTTTGGACTCGACCCAAACCATTGTGTTTCAGGCCATCGACCGGGGCTATGGCAAACAGGATATCTCGGGTGGATCGGC
>JANOMH010000348.1:0-4131 GCA_031420215.1 Rhodobacterales bacterium
TCAAACCCGGCCTCGGGGCCAACGCCAAACACCGGGCGGTGGTTTTCCATGATCCGGCGGGCCAGCAATTGATGGGTCAAGGTGCGGCGGGTTGGTGCGGGCTGGGGCCAGACATCCGAAAACATCTCGGACACCATGCCAACCACGGCGGGGACCTGGGTCACGTTGGAAATCCAGATCGGGCGGAACTGTTTGCGAAAGAACAACAGAAAACAGGTCAGCCCATACAGCACCCAGGACAGGTGTTTCGACCTCTCGCCCGGGTCGACCATGACAAGGCCCAGATGCAGCACTTCGGTTGGGCGTGGGTCGGTGGCGACCTGCATCAGGGCCAGCGCGTTAAAGGCGACGGGGGTGCCGTCCTTGCGGCTGACCAGCGTGACAATGGTATCGCGCAGGCGGGATGCATCGCCCGAAAACACGCCGTAGGTCAGGCTTCCGGCAGCCAGTGTTTTCGACGCGATCCGGCGCAGGTCAGCGGTCAATTGCGCCAGTGCCGCCTGCTCCATCCACAGTCCGGGCCGTTCGACAATCCGCACCCGCAGGTCTGGGCCAGAGCGCAGGGACAGGTCCAGATATGGCTGCGACAAACTTCGGATCGCCGCACCAATCATGCCCCTGCCTCCAACTGGTTAGGTCCACTTACCCTAGACCTGCCCAGGTCCGACGAACAAGGCAAGGATTCCAGACCTCGGCCCCGGCCGTTGGATCGGGAAAGTGTAACGAATTGGTCCGGCAACCGGGGGGCTGGCCAAATTGCAGCGCCTTGATATCCTGGGCAAGACTGGGCGGAGAGGCCGGGTCACAATAGGCCAAAAGGTAGAACCGACATGTGCAAAGTGTTTGCCGGGCAGGATCCGGCCCGCTACGAACAAATCACCCGTCGGCTGCGGCTGAACGGGCAAAGCACCTCGATCCGGCTGGAGCGGACGTTCTGGGACATTCTGGACGATCTGGCACGGGCCGAAAGCATGACAACCCCCGGTTTTATGTCCAAACTACACGCCGAAGTGCTGGAACAACATGGCGAGCCGGTGAATTTTTCCTCGCTGCTGCGCTGCTGCTGTCTGATCCATATGGAGCGGACTATGCCAGACGCCCCGGCGCTGATTGCGGCTGAATAGCGCCAAGTCCGCGAATTAACCGGACGTAGTATAAAGCTACTACCCGGCCCACTGGCCCCGCTCTCAGACTGATCCCGGAACAATGGGACGCGTTTGGGGGGAACCATGGCCAAGGCCATACATTCGATGATCCGCGTGCTGGAGGAAGCGCGCTCGGTCAGCTTTTACGATGTGGCTTTTGGGCTGAAAGTCGCGGACCGGCTCGATTTTCCGAGCTTCACGCTGCTTTACCTCAGCAATCCGGAAACCGGGTTCGAGCTGGAACTCACGGTTAACAAGGACCGCACCGAACCCTATGCTCTGGGCGATGGCTATGGCCATCTGGCTCTGTCGGTGACCGATATCAACGCCGAACATGCCCGGATGACCGCCGCTGGGCTGGCGCCGCGCAAATTGGTGGACTTTGCCCCCGGTGGCGAAGGCACGCCGGTGATCGCCCGCTTCTTCTTTATCGCGGACCCTGATGGCTACCAGATCGAGGTGCTGCAACGGGGCGGGCGCTATCTGTGACCTATCGCGGCCGCAGGTAAGCCACAAAATACAAGTGAAATTCTGATCTACACGGGAGGAGAGACCACATGACACTTCAGGAACGCAGGCCAGCCGCTGGCCCGCACCATCTGCGCGAGGGCGGGCTGACCCGCCGCGAATTGCTGGCCCGCTCGGTCGCGCTGGGGGCGACATTTGTTGTTGGGGCCGGCTTTGTCGCCGCCCCTGATGCGGCATGGGCCACCGCAACCGTGGCGCTCAAGCCCGAAACCTTGGCGACGTTGATCCAGATGGCGCGCGATATCTATCCACACGACCATGTGGCGGATGAGTATTATGTGGTCGCGGTCAAAGGCTATGACACTGCCGAAAATGCCGCTGATGTCGAAGCCGGGGTTGCCGCGCTGGACGCCGTCGCCGTCGGCGCAGGCAATGCCAGCTATCTGGCTGCAGCCTGGGAAAAAGACCGCGTTGCCCTGTTGCGCAGCATTGAACACAGCCCGTTCTTTCAGCGCATCCGGGGCGGGCTGGTCACGGGCCTGTATAACCAGAAAGCCGTCTGGCCGCTGTTTGGCTATGAAGGCGAAAGCTTCAGCAAAGGCGGCTATATCGAGCGCGGCTTTGACGACATCAGCTGGTTGTAAGGGGCCATATCATGACAGCACCATTTGATCTGAACGACGACTCTGTGGTCGTCATTGTCGGCACCGGCGCCGGTGGCGGCGTATTGGCCAACGAGCTGGCCCAAAAGGGCGTCAGCGTTGTCGCACTCGAGGCCGGGGGCCGCTATCTGCCGCAGGACTATACCAACGACGAGTGGGACTCGTTCGGCCAGCTGGCTTGGCTCGACCCGCGCACCACCAGCGGCGACTGGCGTGTGGCCAAGGATTTCTCCGGCCTGCCCGCCTGGATCGTCAAGGCGGTGGGCGGCACTACGGTGCATTGGGCCGGCGCTTCCCTGCGCTTTCAGGCGCATGAATGGAAAGCGCTGAGCACCTATGGCCGGGTTGACGGGGCCAATCTGCTCGACTGGCCGATTGATGGCGATGAGATGGCGCCGTGGTATGATCTGGCCGAGGAAAAGCTGGGCGTGACCCGCACCGGCAACCGCCCCGGCCTGCCCGGAAACAACAATTTCAAAGTGTTGGAAGCCGGAGCTAAGGTGCTAGGGTACAAAGAGGTCCACACTGGCCGCATGGCTATCCAGTCCAGCGATGATGGCCCGCGCACCTCCTGCCAGCAGACCGGGTTCTGCTTTCAGGGCTGTAAATGGGGGGCCAAGTGGTCCGCCGCCTATACCGATATCCCGGACGGCGAAGCGACCGGCAATCTGGAAGTGCGCGAGCGCTGCCATGTGCTGAAGGTCGAACATAACGAGGCGGGCAAGGTCACCGGGGTCTTGTATGCCGACAAGGATGGCAACCAGTTTTTCCAGAAGGCCCGGATCGTCTGCGTCGCGGGCAATACGATCGAAAGCCCGCGGTTGCTGCTGAACTCGGCCTCAGCGATGTTCCCCGATGGTTTGGCCAACAGCTCGGGTCAGATGGGGCGCAACTATATGCGCCATGTCACCGGCTCGGTCTACGGCATCTTTGACAAACCCGTGCGGATGTGGCGCGGCACCACCATGGCCGGGATCGTGCAGGACGAGGCGCGGTTCGATCCATCACGCGGGTTCGTCGGCGGGTATGAACTGGAGACCCTCAGCCTGGGCCTGCCGTTCATGGCAGCCTTCCTCGATCCGGGTGGCTGGGGGCGCGAGTTTACCTCTGCCCTTGACCAGTATGAAAACATGGCCGGCATGTGGATTGTGGGCGAAGATATGCCGCAGGAAACCAACCGGGTGACGTTGAATACGAACGTTTTGGACCAGTACGGCTTGCCCGCACCCAACGTCAATTTCAGCGACCATCCGAATGATGTGGCAATGCGCAACCATGCTTACCGCCAGGGCATGGCGATCTATGACGCGATGGGGGCAACCCGGTCGTTGCCGACCCCGCCCTATCCGTCGACCCACAATCTGGGAACCAACCGGATGTCGGAAAACCCGCGCGATGGCGTGGTCAACAAATGGGGTCAGACCCATGATGTGAGCAACCTGTTCGTCTCGGACGGCTCGCAGTTCACCACGGGTGCGTCGGAAAACCCGACGCTGACAATTGTGGCGCTGGCGATCCGACAGGCCGACCACATCTCGCGCGAGATGTCGGCTGGCAATATCTGAGTAAGACATAAGCAGCGCCTCCCCCGGGGGGCGCTGCAACTGGTACCCGCGGCCGGACTCGAACCGGCACGGCCTTGCGGCCAAGGGATTTTAAGTCCCTGATGTCTACCATTCCACCACGCGGGCCCCGGGGGGCGTATCGCCTGATAGCTGACTGGCGTAGGATGGGCAATCTGCCCATCGCCCGCCCAAAAATCAAAGTTCCGTCCCGGGCGGTTCTTCCAACAGCGCCCGTTCACCCAGCCATGGGTTCAGCTTTACCGCGGCGCGCAACACCTCTTGCGCTTCTTC
>JANOMH010000349.1:0-10157 GCA_031420215.1 Rhodobacterales bacterium
TCAATTCAAGGCACTCGCCATTGTTCTTGAACCAATGGCGAACCATGGCTCGATCCAGGACGCCATGGCGAAACACGCCGTCCCACCCGACCAACTGACGCTGCATGCAGATCGCGGTGGCCCGATGAAGGCGAAGGCGACGGCCCTGATGCTCGCCGATCTCGGCGTGGTCAAATCCCTTGGGCCGGCCGCATACGTCGAACGACAACCCGTTCACGGAGGCCCAGTTCAAGACCCTGAAATATCAGCCGGAATTCCCAAAACGGTTCCAAACCATCGACGACGCCCGTGCCTTTTGCCGTCGCTTCTTCGCCTGGTATAACCAAGACCATCATCACGCAGGCATCGGCCTGATGACGCCGGATCAGATCCACTTCGGGCAGGCCGCCGCCGTCCACGCCGCCCGCCAAACCGCGCTCGACGCCGCATTTCTCAGCACACCCGAGCGGTTCGTCCGCCAGCGCCCCAAACCACCCCAAATCCCGACCGCCGTCTGGATCAACCCGCCGAAGAGCAAGGAGGCAACCCAAGCCTAAACTCAAAACCCCAATGTCTCAAAGTCGTTGACACGTTCCGCGCTGCGTGAATGCAGCAACGGCTTTCCCCGATACCGCGACAACCCGGGCCTGTCCGACACGATCAACAAGTTTCTGTCCGAGAACGGGCTGAAGGAGTCGCCGCGCCACTCTGTGTATTCGCTGCGCCACGGCTTTGAGGACAGAATGCTGGAAGCCAGGATCGACGAACGTATCAGACGGGATCTCTTGGGGCATAGCTTGGAACGCGAGCGCTACGGCAAGGGGGGATCACTGGAGCACATCCACGACCTTCTTCAGGCAATCGCCCTCTGACGGGCTGTGATCGCTTTGGCACGACGAATAACATCGCCGCTGATCTCAATTGCGGCCAGTTCGGCTTCAAGCCGCTCAAGAATCGGCACATAGACGGGATCGTGCGTCACCAAGGCGGCAACCTTCAAATAGGCGGCCTGCAATCGTTCGAGGTCTGATTTCGCCACTGGTCGTTCCGATCCTGCTACCGATGATTACCTTATAGCAGGGCGAGTCTGGACTGAGCGAGATTCATGTGTCTTCTCGGCAACAGGCGGCCCAACAGATTGAATTTGAGGCCTCTGTCGCTCGACAAGGACCATGATCCGGCAGCTTTCCAAGTGATGCTGCGCGGTTAAAGCTGACTGATAGTCGCACCGGTGTTGAATTGGTCATAGTGCTCTGGCCCTAAGCACAACTCAGGTATTTGAACCAACTCATTGGATTAATGCGAACTTGCGACATACGTAAAAGGAAAGCCCGCCAGCGCAAATCAGCGGGCTCTTGTGTGGAGCGTTGAGGATTGGTTACGCGGCCTTCGGCAACTCGGCCAAGTTCGTCTTCGCAAGCTCATCATGCCGCGCGATGACATGCACTTCGTCACGATCCTCGACCGCGACCACATGGCCGTGGGCGGTCATGTAAACGTGCATCTGAAATGCATGTTTGGGTGTCAGCAAGATGGCTTCCGGGTCGCCCTGATCAATCATCCGTCTGTAGGCTTCAAGGACCAAAGAGCCCTGCTGCCGCCTATTCAGCCAATGGCACGAGTAGCGCACCCTGCTATAGCAGTCGATCTTGCAGTGGCTCTACGATACAGCTGAAAGTCTTCACTGAATCAGAAATGCTTGCGGGGTGGATGCCATCAACCTGACCATTTTCCTGATGCGCGAGAACGATAAGGCCGCAGGGGGAGTTCAAGTATTCGACATGTCGATAAAGACCGAAGCCCTTGACCCGGCGGGCAGGCTTGCCGTTCTTCTGTTTGATCAACTGGTTGATAGCTGACCAGTTCATCGTTTTTGCGCCGTATTCGCGTTTGATAGAAGGGGTTGGGTGACCAGGCACCGCAGATGAGGTAGCAGTAGGGAAAGTTTTTTCGTGCGCCATGATGACGTTCCTTCAAATTGAGATCTGGAGCATTGTTTCAAGTGCCAACCAAATGGCGTAACTACCTAAGGAGACTCTTTCTTATGCAGTCAGTTTTCCAGCGCACTGATGAGGGCCGTTGCAATCTCGAAAGTGTCATGATTGGTGGCGGCCCCTTCACCTATGAGCTCCAGCAATTTTTCTCGAACCACTTCGATCTTCCCATCACGAATATTATACTCCGCTACTGCGTCGCGAATTATTGTAAGGTTCATCGCGCAAAATCCAAATTCACGAATTGCATTGTCAAGTATTGCAACCGCTTGAGCGGTCTTGGAGCGCTGAATTCTAAGCAGCAAGTTGGAATGAAAGTCAATTAGGTCGTCCTCTTCAATATCAAAAAATAATCAAAGCCAGTGCCGCCGCCTTCACGTGTGTCTGTCATGACAGTCTCAAACATAATCTTCTGTGCGGCTATTATCGCGTTGCAAGTCGGGTTCAAAATGGTATCTCCTTCGCCCAAGGGCTGTGATTGTTGATGTCGTAGTTAGCATTCGCTTTTCTTACCTGGCAGGGACGACTACCTGACTGGTTCTTTTCAGGGCTGTTCGCCTACCACTTTCCACTGTGGAAGTGTCCAGCGAACCTGCTTTTCAAGCTGATCCATCATCTTTGAAAACCGAACCACATCTGCCATTGCGGCCTTGCGTTCAGCTCGGTCCGACAAGTCGGCCTGTTCGAGTTCACTGATCCGGTTGCCGAGTTCTTTCTTCTTGTAGTTGTTGATGACCCGGGCAAGCCCGGTCGCAGCATCAAGCAGACAACCGACCACGACTTCAGCCCGCCCGATGGACTTGTCATATCCAGCGAAGGGGTCATCGACACCGGCGATTGCATCGGGATCAGCGTAGGCTTCCGGGCCGCGATCGTCTTGGAAGACCGGCGCGACAATACCTGCCAACTCAAGAGCGAGTGTTACGTCAGACCAGTTCGCGTTGTCGTCAAGATACTCATGAAAAGGCGTTCGCAGGTCCAACAGGTTTGGCTTAGACAACGCCTTCAGTTCGACCTTCTTGCGCTCCCTATGTCGCCGGACCTTCTCTGTGTTTGATAGCGCCATGTGTTTCCCTTTGGTTACGTCTATGGTTACATTATACGGTAACCGACACCTTCTGTCAAGCGCCAGTAGGCAACAAGACCATCGAGACGCGCGATTTCGCGATACGTCTCGGTAAGGACCGCTACGCCCACCTCATTGATCAACTCTCGCTGGATGACCACGCAATCAACATCGCCAGAAAAGGGCAGTTGCAGTCGTGCTGCTTGGCGTGTTCGGCTCTCAGACTGTTACGGCATTGGTGCGCTGGAACGTCCCAGGAGACGTCCCCTCGCTATAAGTGCTTGCCCCTGAAGTCCCTTGTTGCGGATTGACGCTGCTGCGACATTCCCAACCTCTCGCTCGCTATAACTGTATCAAGCAACACTTTGATGTTGTGAGATTTTTAGTCGAAAAGCGACCATTCAATGACCATCAAGAAACCCCATGCAAACACGCGGCTGGCGAAGTTCGTCGAAAAGCGGGTGCTGGAACTGCGCCCTCGCAAGAGCCAGATCGAGATTGCAAACGAAGCCGGCTACACAAACCCAAATATGATTTCCATGATCCGCAACGGTGCGACCAAGCTGGCTCTCGACCGGGTGCCAGGGCTAGCTATAGCGCTTGAATGCGATCCTAAACATCTGTTCCGGATGGCGCTTGAACAGTCACTTGGCTCAACGGCGTCCCGCACAATCGACGAAATCTTCGGCACGGTTGTCACCCGCAATGAAGTCGCTTGGCTCGAAGAGATCCGTGATGCGTCCGACAAGTCCGACCCGACCCTGACGTTGCGGTTGAGGTCAGCTTTGCGTGGGGTGTTTGGCAAATGACCGCGTGCCATGTTGTCGCAGGGTTTCGCCTGCCCGACACAGGGGAGCTCACCGAGAACGAACACGCATGGGTCGGCTTCATCAGGGCTGCCTCAAAGCAGACTGATCCCGCACCCTGCCTTGTGGGTGTGCAGGCGCTGCGACGCGCCCTCGACCCGGGCTGACGGGCGCCGCCTGCCCTAGGGCAGGGCAACCTACGCTGGATGTGCTGGTCTCACATAGACGCCGTTCGGTAATCAACTTGCTCATCGACCCATGATGTCAACGTCCATGACAGCCGACTCGATAAGCTGAGGTCCAGTCGCAACTTTGAAGGCCAAAGCGTAGAAGACTTCACGTTCTTCTGCAGTAAGCGGCGCAAAAAGCTCTGCCTGCCGTTTGAGCGATACTGCGGTCATTTCGGCCAATATATCCTCGCCTTTGGGGGTCGCGAAAACCCGCTTCTCGCGGCCGTCAGAAACGGAAGCTTCCTGGCGCACGTAGCCCCGTTCCTCGAGCAGCGAGATAGCACGGCTGATGGTGTTTTGTGGCCGAGGAAAGATCGTCCTGATCTCTTTGGCGCGGATGCCGGGAAACCGTTTAATGGCGTAGAGACTAGACCATGCTTGGACCGGCATATCGTAGGTCTGTTCGATAAACCTGTTGGTGACAGCATTGTTGCCGAGCACGATATAACTGACCAACATTAGATCTCGAAGTTCACCGCCGAGAACAGCTGTTAGTTTCTCGTTCGCGCTCATATCAGACTCCGGTGCCCCTCGTCGGAATCAACCGTTAGCACACAATTTAGGCTTGTTATATAAATCCAAATGGATCAATCTTTCGTCAAGACCTCGGGGGGAGAATGCGATGATTACTTTGGGAGTCGATGTCGGCGGGACATTTACAGACCTGGTGCTCGCCGATCTGGCGCACGAGCGGGTTACGGTTCACAAGACGCCCTCGACCCCAGCCAATCCTGCCTTGGGTGTGGTAGCCGGTATTATCGAGATCTGCCGCTTGGCCGGGATTGAGCCCGGTCAGATCGACTCTGTTTTTCACGGAACCACTGTCGGCACTAATGCCATGCTGGTGCACGACGGGGCGGTCACTGGTATGATCACCAACGACGGCTTTCGCGATATTCTGCACATCGGCCGACATCAGCGTCCACAGCATTATTCGATCATGCAGGACTTGCCCTGGCAGAGCCGACCGCTAATCAAGCGACGGTTCCGCAAGACGGTAGCGGGCCGGCTGGATGCGACCGGCGCCGAACTGACGCCGCTGGACGAGGTGGCTGTTGCTGTCGCCGCGCGTGATCTGGGCGCCTCAGGCGTCGAAGCCATTCTGATTGCTTTCCTTTTCTCTTATGTCAGCCCGGTGCATGAACGGCGTGCCGCAGAGATCGTGCGCCAGATCTTGCCCGACGTCTTTGTCACCACCTCTGCTGACGTCTCGCCACAGTTCCGAGAGTTCGAACGTTTTACCACCGCCGCCATGTCAGCCTTTATCGGCCCCAAGGTCCGCCAATATATCGGTCAGGTGCAAGACGAGTTGCGGAAAATCGGTGTCAAAGGCGAATTGCGGATCATGACTTCAAGCGGAGGTCTTGCCACGCCCGAGATGATTGCCGAGCGGCCCGCCACCACGCTGTTGTCTGGCCTTGTAGCGGGTGTTCGCGGTGGGGCTTGGGTCGGGTCACACGCCGGAACTGACCGGCTGATCACGCTGGACATCGGGGGCACCAGTGCGGATATTGGCATCGTCCGCGATGGTCGGCTGACCGAAGCGGACGCCCGCAGCGCCAGCATCGCGGGCTTTCCGGTGATGCTGCCGATGATCGATATTCACACTATCGGTGCAGGAGGCGGCTCCATCGCTTACCTGGACCGCGGGCACGCCTTTCGGGTTGGCCCGCAAAGTGCAGGTGCCGATCCGGGACCGGCGGCCTACGGTCGCGGCGGTGAACTTCCCACGGTGACCGACGCCAACCTGGTGCTCGGCCGACTTCTGCCCAATGCTTTCCTGGGCGGCCAGATGCGGCTTGATGTAGACGCCGCAACTCGCGTCATCGCGGGACTCGCATCAGAACTGGGCCGCTCGCCGGAAGAAACGGCTGAGGGCGCGCTGACCGTGCTCAACAGCAACATGGCCAACGCCATCCGGTCGCGCACGGTCCAGAAGGGCATTGATCCGCGTGAGTTCACTCTGTGCGGGTTTGGTGGTGCGGGGCCGCTACATGCCGCGGAAGTGGCGGGGATGTTGGATGTTCGCCACGTGCTGATTCCCCCGCACCCCGGCATCACGTCGGCCGTCGGGCTGCTTACTGCTGACCTTGAATATCACGCTCTGCGCACGGCCTTTGTGGTCAAAGGTGCCTTGGACCCCGCGCGCTTGCAGACGCTGTTTAGTGAAATGGAACAAGAGCTGGCGGCAATATTCAGCAAGGACCGCGTGCCGGACGCCAAGGTCAGCATGCTGAGACAAGGCGACCTGCGCTATGTCGGACAGGGCTACGAACTCAAGATTGATTTTCCCGCGGGCGACATCACCATCGCCAGCCTCGAAGAAGTCTGGCAGGCTTTTCACAAACGCCATCGCGACGAATACGGGCATGCATTCGAAGCCAGCCCAATCGAGATCGTTACTGTCAAGGTGCGTGGGATTGGCGAGGTTGAAAAACTGGGTTCGCCATCGGCCTATGCGGGTGCAACGGCGGCGAAAAACGTCGGGTCGGGCAAGTGTGTGTTCCGCGTGAACGACGTGCTCGGATCCTATGACACCCCTTACTTTGACCGGACAACATTACCGGTAGATCAGGTCTTTGTCGGTCCCGCGATCCTTTTGCAGACCGACAGCACCACTGTCGTCCCGCCAGGCTGGACGTTCCACGCCGACCGGTTCGGCAATGTGCGCATGACGCGCGAACTAGCCTGAGGAGCACAAGGATGCAAACCCGCGTTGATCCCTTCCTTGCCGCCGTGATCCATGGGGCGCTCGAAAACATTGCCATTGAAATGGGTCACAAGCTGATGCGGATGAGTTATTCCAGCATCATTCGGGAAAGCGAGGACTTTGGCGCAGCGTTGACCGACGCAACCGGGCGACAATTGTGCGAATGCACCATGTCGACACCGCTACAGTCCGGGCCGATCCCCGGCTACATTGAGGGCATCCTCCGAGAACTGGCCAAGCGCGGCGACACCGTCAACCCAGGCGATGTGTTCATGCATAATGACGCTTACGGCGGGGCCTCGCATGGACCAGACGTCGGTTTTGCAGTGCCTATTTTTCACAAGGGGGAACTGGCAGGCTTTTCGGTGACAACGGCGCACCACCTGGACATTGGCGCACTGACGCCGGGAAGTTGCGGTATTGTCGATGCGGTCGATGCCTATGCCGAGGGCCTGCAATTCAAGGCAGTCCGCGTCTATGAAGCCGGACGCAAGGTTGAACCTGTCTGGCAGATCTTGCGAAGCAACATCCGTATCGCCGATCTGGTCGTTGGTGACATGGAGGCACAGGTCGCTGCCGCCCGAATAGGCGCCGACCGCTACGCCGCGCTACTTAATCAATACAGTCTTGAGACAGTGACCGGTGCGTATGAGGATCTGCTCGATTACTCTGAAAAAATGATGCGCGATGCAATCTCGGCAATTCCAGATGGTGTCTATAACGCCCGGACCTACATCGACGGCTATCTGGACAGTGCCGACCCGGCGCTGAAAGAGTTGCCGATTGAGGCGACACTGACGATCAAAGGGTCGGCTATTCACGTCGATCTGACGGGAACTGCGCCGCAAACCCCCAACAAACCAATTAACATGCCCTTTGTTGGCACGGTTGATTGCGCCGTCTGGCTGACTTTGCGCTCGATCCTGCTTGACAGCGATGTCTATGGGTCGATCCCGCAGAACAGTGGGCTGACCCGGCCAATCACGATCTTTGCGCCAAAAGGGTGTCTGGCCAACCCGATCTTTCCCGCTCCGGTGATTGCGCGCTTTTGCCCCGGCAATGCGTTGGCGGACACGATCATGAAGGCGATTGCACCCGCAGTTCCCCGCCAGGTCAGCGCCGGCATCGGCAACCTGCGCGTCATGGCATTCAGCGGGGTGTCAAAGGGCGGCCCTTGGGTTCACATGGAGATCATGGAGGGGGCATATGGCGGCCGCTATGGCAAAGACGGGATGGATGCCGTCGATACGCTTTATGCCAACACCCGCAACAATCCCGTCGAGGATATCGAAAGCCACTTGCCGCTGCGGGTTCTCAATTATGAACTGCGCGAAAATGTGGCTGGCCCCGGAACCTGGCGGGGCGGGATCGGGTCGATACGGTCATTCGAATTGCTGCAGGACGGGGCTGTTTCAGTCGAAGGCGACGGGCAGCGGTTCAGTCCATGGGGTTTTCTCGGCGGCACCGACGGATCCCCTGCCAAGGTGGAATTGTCGCATCTGGATGGTAGCGTCGAAAATTTACCCTCCAAGATACCCTACCGGCATCTGGCCAAGGGCGACCGCATCACGGCCTACGGTCCGTGTGGTGGCGGCTATGGCGACCCTATGAACCGTGCCCCCGAAGATGTGCTTGATGATGTTCTTGACGGACTGATCGACGCCGCCACGGCGCGAGCCAGCTATGGCGTGGTGATCAATGGCTTCCAACTCGACGCGACTGCAACGCTGGCGCTGCGGGGGCAAGATAACTGATATCGACCAACCAACAACTTATGGGGAGACTTCGAAATGAAACGATATCTTTGCACAACTTCTTTGGCGTCTGCGCTGCTCTTGCTGGCGATGGTGCCTGCCATGGCACAGGACGGCGTCGCCGCCGCAACGGCCAATATCGCTGCTTACAGCAGCTTGCCCGAGTTCATTGCGCCAGGTGAACCGTTTGATGCGCGGGCCTGCATGGCTGACAAGTCGATCCTGACCATTCCTGCCTCGAGCGCCATTCCCTTCATCAAAACGATCACTGACCATAAATCGGTTCTGGCCGAAATGCTGGGGTTTGAGCACATGGTCTGGGAAAACCAGGGTAACCCGACCCAATGGATCCAGGGCATCGAGCACGCAGTCAACAACGGGTTCGGACTGGTCAGCCTGCTAGCAGGCGCCGATCCGCGCTTCTTTCAGCCTCAGGTGATGGCTGCCCAAGCCGCAGGCGTGAAAGTTGTGACGTCACACCTGACCGGCCTGGAGCAAGAGGCGCCAGCTGGCGTCGATGCAGCGACTGCCATCGATTATCGCAAAGCGGGCGAGCTGATGGCCGACTGGACCATCTCGCGCACCAACGGTGCGGTCAATGCGTTGGTCGTTGTTTCAACCGAAGCATTGTCAACCGACTCAATTGTGGCCGGTCTGACCGAAGCCTTTGATACCCGCTGCCCTGAATGCACCTACGAGATCGTCAACGTTCCGATCACCGACTGGGCCACTCGGATTCAACCAACCGTCGCAGGGGCATTGCAAGCCAACGCCGAGCTTAATTACGTCATTCCGATTTACGATAGCATGTCCACATTCGTGACACCGGCCATTGCCATTGCAGGCCGGGGTGAGGATGTGAAGGTTGTAACCTTCAATGGCACACCCTTCGTGCTTGATCTGATCCGTGACGGATCGGTTGAAATGGATATCGGTGAGAACCTTGACTGGATTGCCCACGCTATGCTGGACGCTGAAATGCGACTGCTCTGTGGTCTTGATCCCATCAGTGACAGCAAGGTGCCGCTGCGGATATTCAGTGCCGAAAACATTGGTGAGGTTGGGGAACCTGCTGATGCAGCAATGGGTTACGGAGACGCCTATGTGCAGGGTTACCACGATCTGTGGATGATTGCGGAGTGAGCGACGCGCCAGGCCCGCGACTGGCGGTCAAGGGGCTGAGCAAGTCGTTTGGCGGGGTCCGTGCGCTGTCGCGCGCGGACCTGACTGTAAATCCTGGTGAAATCCATGGGTTGCTGGGCAAGAACGGCTCTGGCAAATCGACCCTGATCAAGATCCTGTCCGGTTTTCACACGCCTGACGAAGGTTCCTTGGAGATAGACGGCAGACCCGTGCCTCTGCCGATGCAGCTCGGCCGCAGTGAGGCTTATGGCTTGGCTTTTGTGCATCAAAACCTCGGGCTGCTACCCGACGCCACGGTCTTGGAGAACCTGATCGCCGGCGATCATGAGCGGCTGAATCCGTGGCGGATAAACTGGCGGGCAGAAGCCGCGCGGGCGCGTGCGTTGTTCGACGAAAACCACCTCAGCCTTGATCCGGGCGCGACTGTGTCCGACCTTTCGCCAGTCAAACGCGCCCAGCTGGCCATCGTGCGTGC
>JANOMH010000350.1:0-17100 GCA_031420215.1 Rhodobacterales bacterium
GGCACGCTCAGAAGCGGCTAAGAAGCAGGAGGCCGAGGGCCAAAGAGGACAAACCGATGCTCATGGGCGGTCACTATACTGCCGTTTGAGCCAAGGGGAAGGGCTGATTTCGGAATTATATGGCCCCGGTTCCCGCAGCGGCTGCCCGTAAGGCGGGAGACGTCGTTCAGACCGCCAATTTGGCCCCGTATTGGCAGTATGAGACTGGTAGCAATGCCGAATTTTCCTGGGGCAATTCGGCTTGCGCCACGCCGTTCAGCCAGGAAGCCTCAAGCAACAGCGCCTAGAGTCCTGATCTGGCTTGCGGTCTATTTGGTTGAATTGCTTTGGGGGGCGTTGGACGATGGCAACGGAATTACCTTACACCGTTTTTGTCGATCAAGACAGTTTCGAGGTGATTATTTCTGTCGGCTACGTGCTTCAGGATGATGTTGCCCCGTGGTCGGCTGTTGTGACCGATGACTTGGCGGGCAGATTTGAAGTTTCCGGCGAAAGTGACGGGTCGCGGGGCGCTGTCGACCTTAACTTTGGGTTGGGGTCCTCAGCGCCCGAACGGATCTATAGCATTGCGTATGAGGTTCGGGGGCCGATTCACTTTGATCGGTTCACCATGGACTGGACTGTTCGGATCGGATTTCAAGCCACGGATGCGGTCAGTTTTGGCGGGACTGCGGGCGCTGATATTCTGCTCGGCGGGGCCTTTGGTGACATGCTTGGCGGTCTGGAAGGTGCCGATTACCTGAATGGCGGCGCGGGGAATGACACGATGTCGGGCGGCGGCGGCGATGATACTTATGTCGTCGAGTCCGGCGCGGATTGGATTATCGAAGACGCGGGCGGCGGCAGTGATCAGGTGTTCAGCAATGCCAGCTTTACGCTGCGCACCAATATCGAAACGCTGACCCTTACTGGGCTGGCGCTGGCTGGTCATGGCAATGCAGGCAATAACCTGATCAACGGCAATACCCAGGGCAATGTTTTGGCTGGCAATGACGGCGATGATACTTTGCGTGGGGACGGCGGTGCGGATACATTGTTTGGCGGCAATGGTGCGGATACACTGGTTGGCGGAACAGGGGCAGGCACGCTGGCCGGAGGGGCAGATGACGACATTTATGTCGTCTCTGACCTGACTGACCGGGTGATCGAGGCCGTGGATCGCGGCGAGGATACTGTGCTGGCAGAACTGCCGGAATACCGGCTGAGCGCCAATGTCGAAAACCTGACCGCTGCTGGCCCGGGGCCGTTCCGGGGGGTTGGCAATGGGCTGGACAATACCATCACGTCGGGACAGGCGAATGACCTGCTGTCGGGCCAGCTGGGTGATGATCTGCTGGACGCGGGCGATGGCAATGATCTGCTGGCAGGTGGGGCTGGCGCTGATATCCTGATTGGCGGCGCAGGCCGCGATGTGGCAAGTTTTGCCGGTGCGCTGACCGCCGTCACCGTCAATCTGTTGACCGGACTGGGCGCAAGGGGCGATGCCGAGGGCGATCATTACGTGGATATTGAATCCGCAGTGGGCGGTCAGTCCAATGATCTTTTGATCGGCTCTGCCGGGGCCAATATCCTGATTGGCGGGGCCGGTCGGGACCGGATCATCGGCGGCGAAGGGGCTGACGTGATCAACGGCGGTTTGGGCCGGGATTATCTGTTTGGTGACGCCGGGTCTGACACGGTGGCGTTCATGGGTATGGCCAACGGCGTGTTGGTTACGCTGGGGCAAAGCATTGTCTATAACAATATCGGCGGTCCCCTTTCGGCCGAGGATATCATCGCCGGATTTGAAAACGTCATTGGCACCGGGTTTGCCGATGTGATCCACGGAGATGCCGGAAACAACCTGATCGCCGGTGCAGGCGGCGCGGATTTTCTGGTCGGCAATGCGGGCATTGACACGCTGAGCTATGCAACCTCTGCTCTGGCGGTCACCGTCAATCTTTTGACCGGGCAAGCGTCGGCTGGAGATGCCGAAGGCGATATCGTTACGGGGTTTGAAAACCTTGTTGGCGGGGCCGGTGGTGATTTTCTGACCGGCACTGATCTGGCCAATATGCTGTCGGGCGGCGCGGGCAACGATACGGTTTACGGTAATGCGGGCGATGACATCAACAAAGGTGGCGCCGGGGCGGATCGGCTGTTTGGCGGTTTTGGGGCCGATACCATCAGCTTTGCTGATGCCATTGATGGGGCCATATTACATATCGATCTGTCGGCCCAGTCCGTGTGGGGCGGGGAAGCGGCAGGTGACCTGATCAGCGGTTTTGAAAACGCCATCGGCAGTGGTGCTACGGATTACATCACCGGATCCGCCCAGGCCAACCGGATTTACGGCGGCGATGGGTTTGACATCATCGCGGGCGGCGGTGGCAATGACCTGTTGTCTGGTGGCGGCCACGGCAACCAATTCTATTTTTCCGCCGGATTTGGCCGGTATGTGATCACCGATTTCGACACTGACGCCTTGGGGGGCTTTGATGTACTGGCCTTTGATATTGTCGTTATGGGCACGTTCGAACTGATCATGGCGACAGCCAAAGCCACCGGGGCGCAGGGTAAGGATCTGATATTTCAGATCAGCCCAACTGAAACTCTGACCCTGCTGAACGTTTCAGCGGCAGAGCTGTTGCCCGCTCATTTCGGGCTTTGGACCGATCCTTAGAGTGGCGGCCCGTTCGGCGCAGCAACGCCTGCCTGTCAGGGGTTAGCGGGTGGGGTTGTGCCGTCGACTGCTGGCAGGGGCTCGGTCTCTGGCACGGGCAAAACTTCTGCTGCAGGGGCAGGGGCTGCACTGGTCAGCGCCCCGTCGGTCCAGTCCCCGGCGCTGGTTTCGCCGGTGGCATAGCGCATGGTGCCTTCGCCCTGACGGCGGCCATTCTGGAATTGCCCCTCGTAGACATCGCCATTGGTATAGGTGGCTACACCTGTGCCGCTGATCTCTCCGTCTGCCCATTCGCCGGCATAGACAAAGCCGTCGGGCATGGTGATCTTGCCCGCACCATGGCGCTGACCGTTCACAAAGCCGCCAATATAGACTGTGCCGTCGGGATAGGTGGCGGTGCCTTGGCCATTGCGTTGTCCGTCTGCCCAAAGCCCGTCATAAACATAGCCATCCGGATAGGTCATCCGGCCCTGCCCATTGTTCTTGCCGTCCACGAAAGCGCCAGTGTAGACCAGTCCATTGGCATAGGTCGCAGTTCCGGTGCCGTTGATCACCCCGGCGGTCCAGCCGCCATCATAGGTGGAGGCATCGGGATAGGTGATCTTGCCTTGCCCATCGGCCAGATCGGCCTTGAAACTGCCCACATAGACCGATCCGTCAGGATAAGTGACCTGCCCGCGTCCCTCGATCTGCCCGTTCACCCATGCGCCGACATAGCGATAGCCATCAGTGCCGGTGAACGAGCCCTGCCCATGGCGCTGATCATCGGCGAAACCGCCCTGATAGACGTCTCCGTTGGCATAAGTCACAGTGCCGGTGCCCTGTCGCTGACCAGCGACAAGGTCGCCTTCATAGACATCGCCATTGGGTTGAATCAGTTTGCCCATTCCCTGAATCTGGCCATCGACCCAGGTGCCGGCATAGGTCAGTCCATCTGCGAGGGTCAGCGTGCCTTGGCCCTCGCGCTCTCCTCCCGCCAGCATGCCGTCATAGGCAGAGCCATCGGCATAGGTGATCTTTCCGGCCCCCTCTTTGACGCCATTGACCCAGGCGCCGTCATAGACATAGCCATCCGGGCTGCGCATCATGCCATTGCCATGGTGCATGGCATTGCGGAACTCGCCCTCGTAAGTCACGCCGTTGGCATAAGTCGCAGTGCCGCGCCCGGTGATCTTGCCGTCCAGCCAGTCTCCCTCGTAGGTGCCACCATCGGCAAAGGTGATCTGGCCGAAGCCCTCGGGCTTACCTAAAGCAAAGGCGCCGGTATAGACCGAGCCATTGGGAAACGTGGCTGTGCCCTGGCCGCGGATTTCGCCTTCAAACCATTCGCCGGTATAGCTGTAGCCATTGGGCAGGGTATAAGTGCCCATGCCATGCTGCTTGCCGTTCAGAAAGCTGCCCTCATAGACCCCGCCATCGTCATATTGCTTGGTCTCAACGGTCTGGGCTGCGACCGGAACCGCCATGCCAAGGCTGATCAACAGGCCGATCATCCGCCACGTCGCTGTCCGTCCGTCCATTCTGGCCGCTCCACCCATTGTCTTGCCTTGGTGCAGACGACGTAGTGGTCTGCCTCGGCGCAGACTAGGGCAGGCGGGCGGGCCTGACAACAGGGGCAAATGCTGCAATCGGCTTCCCCTTGGCCGATCTTCTGCTACATCAGGCGCACAACTGCGCGAGGCTTGCGATGTCTGACCAATTCCGCCTGACTTTGGCACAACTGAACCCCACCGTGGGCGATCTGTCCGGCAATGCCGCCAAAGCCCAGGCCGCGTGGCAGACCGCCCGTGACGCCGGGGCGCAGATGGTGGCTTTGCCAGAAATGTTCATCGCCGGCTATCAGACCCAGGATCTGGTAATGAAGCCCGCGTTTTACCGGGATGCGATGGCACAGATTGAGGCTTTGGCGCTGGCCTGCGCGGATGGGCCGATCATCGGGATTGGCGGGCCGTTTTTTGAGGCCGGGCGCCTGTATAACGCCTATCATATCCTGAAGGGCGGCAAGGTCATTGCCCGGACCCTGAAACACGAATTGCCCAATTACAACGTGTTCGACGAGCTACGCCATTTCACCTCTGGTCCGATCCAAGGGCCATTTGATGCCGGTCCCCTGCGCATAGGCACGCCGATCTGCGAGGATGCCTGGTTTCCCGATGTGTCCGAGGCGATGGCCGAAAGCGGGGCCGAACTGCTGTTGGTCGCCAACGGCTCGCCCTATTTTCGCGAAAAGTTCGGGATCCGGATGAATCAGATGGTTGCCCGGGTGACCGAGAACGCGCTGCCGCTGGTCTATCTGAACATGGTTGGCGGGCAGGACGATCAGGTATTTGACGGAGGGTCCTTCGTGCTGAACCGGGGCGGGCGGTTGGCGGTGCAATTGCCGGTATTCGAGGAAGCCGTCGTGCATGTCGATTTTCGCATCGGAGCGCAGGGTTGGGAAGCGGTAGAGGGCGAACGGGCCATTGCGCCGCCGTCGATTGAACAGGACTACCGGGCGATGGTCGTGTCTTTGCGCGACTATTTGGCCAAGACCGGGTTCAAAAAGGTTCTGTTGGGCCTGTCCGGCGGTATCGATTCCGCGATTGTGGCCACAATTGCCGCCGATGCGCTGGGCCCGGCCAATGTGCGCTGCGTGATGCTGCCGTCGGAATATACGTCGCCGGAATCGCTGGAGGATGCCGCCGAAGTAGCCGCCAATCTGGGCGTGCATCTGGACACAGTCAACATTGCCGGGCCTCGGGCAGCGGTGTCAGAGGCGCTGGCTGATCTGTTCGCGGGTCGCAAAGCCGACCTGACCGAGGAAAATATCCAAAGCCGCCTGCGTGGCCTGCTGCTGATGGCCCAATCCAACAAGTTTGGCGAAATGCTGCTGACCACCGGCAATAAATCCGAGGTGGCGGTGGGCTATGCCACGATCTATGGCGATATGGCAGGTGGCTATAACCCGATCAAGGACCTGTATAAAACCCGGGTGTTCGCGACCTGCCGCTGGCGCAATGACACCCATCGCGCCTGGATGGCCGGACCGCCGGGCATGGTGATTCCAACACGGGTGATCGACAAGCCGCCCAGTGCAGAGCTGCGCCCAGATCAGCGCGACGACGACAGCCTGCCGCCGTATGACATCTTGGATGGCATTCTGGAACTGCTGGTCGATGGCGATGCCTCGGTCGCGGATTGCGTTTTGGCAGGGTATGACCGGGCCACGGTGAAAAAAGTCGAACACCTGGTCTATGTTTCTGAATATAAGCGGTTCCAGTCCGCCCCCGGCACCCGGCTGACGCGCCGGGCCTTTTGGCTGGACCGGCGCTATCCCATTGCCAACCGCTGGCGGGATCCTTCGTAGGATGGGCAATCTGCCCATCCCCGAAACAGGAGAGAGCAATGGCTGAACCGAAAACCAGACCGACCGAAATTAATGTTGATGACTTTCTCGCGGCAGTTGAACCCGCGGACAAGCGCGCCGATTCGCTGACGCTGGATCGATTGTTTCGAAAGGTCACAGGTTTCACCCCCCGGATGTGGGGACCGACGATCATAGGATATGGCCGCTATGCCTATCGGTATGAGAGCGGGCACAGCGGTGAATCCCCGGCCACCGGGTTCTCGCCGCGCAAGGGCGAACATTCGCTTTATGTCGGCGCTGGCGATGAAAACGCGGCCCCTTTACTTGCGCGATTGGGGACGTTCAGGATTGGTAAATCATGTCTATATATCAAACGGTTAACTGACGTTGATCCAGACGTTCTGGAGCTGTTGATTGTCGGCGGTTTAGTCCGGTTAAAGGAGCGGTGGCCGGTGCTACCGACATAGACTCGCAGATATCTTGCTGGTCAAACCGGGATGACGGGCAAGCGAGCGAGCGCCAGTTTACCCTCGGCCTTCGGCGTTCATGGCACAACCTGTGAGAGAAACGCAATTAGTTAATGTTTCTTAAATTAGGACACAATTGCAACTAAAAGTTGCCACTTTTTGTGCGCACCAATGACACTGCAACCTATGGAGGATCATTATGACCGCACTCGCTTCCAATACGTTCCAGACTGTCTGCTTCAACCCGAAATCGCAGTTTGATGCTGAGTCCTTGGTGACCGAGTTCCGACATTCCCGTGGTGATGCAATGGCCGGCCCGACCGAACTGCGGTGGGTCCGTGGAAAGTTTGTGAGTGTGGATCTGGGGCGGGCGCAACTGAGTCTGGCCTATTCGAGTCCTGCCGTCGACCGCGACAGCCAACGCGGGCAACAAGCAAGTCTGGCAGTTTACGTGGGTGCTGGTGAAAGCACTGGCAAGATCAGTTCACCTGATGACCGGGCGGTGTTGCCGCTTTGTGCCGCTGAACCAGTGGCAACCGCACGGATTGCAGCCCCATCCGTTGCGCCAAAGCGTGTCGGCAAACTGGCCAAAGCGACACGCAGGTCGCGGCCGGGCATGCCGGAATCGTGTGAACACCACACCACCACACTTCCAGCCAAGCCAATCCGGCTGACCCATCCAGCATTCCATGCTGACCTGATCAAACAGGCGCGGTCTATTGCGCCTTTGCAGCCCCGGCCTTTGCCGCGCCAGGAAGCCCTTGGTTTGCCGCAAACCGAATCCCGTGACCTGAACATTCTGCGCAGTGTTTTTCAGCCCGCCCAGAACGATGCTGACGTGCAGGTAAGCGAACGGTCTGTTGCACACCGTTTGGCGATCTATGCGCTGAACACCTCGCTGGTGGTGATCTGTTTGCCGGTGGGGGTGGCTATGTTCAGCTATTGCGCCTTGGGTCGGGAAAGCCTGAATGCGGTTGGCCGGGCGATGGCACTTACCGGCATTGGGATTGCGCTGGCGCAAAGTTCCATTCTAAACGCAGTTTTGCCGTTGATCGGATGATCGGTCGATCTGCGCGGCCACAAGGGCGGCGTGGATAAACTCCGTCGGTCAGATCGGATGGCTGGGGCAAACGTCAAACAGCCGTTCGGCATCTTCTTTGCGGCACAACAATGTGCCCTCGGTCATCACAGCAGCACTGGCCGCTGAAACCCCGCGCTGCAAAGCGACGCTCAACGAATCGCCGCGCGCCAGCCCGAAAGTAAAGCCGCCGACAAAGCTGTCGCCAGCGCCGACCTTGCTGCGCACCGGCACGTTGGCGGCGCGCGAATGCAGCCGTTCGGTGGCTGTGGCCAACACTGATCCTTCGGGACCACGGGCAATAATAACCATTTTGGCGGCACCCCGGGCGACAAGAACCGAGGCGAAATCGGCGCTTTCGGCCAGATCACGCAAATGATGGCCGGCGATGTCATCCGCTTCGACATTATTCATTCGCAGGACCAGCGGGGCCGGACCCTGGGCGCTGGCCAACAAGTGCAATGCCGGGCCAGACGTATCGACAATGGCCTCGGCCCCGCCTTCGGCAATCTGGCGGCAGAGTTCCGGCAGAATCGATGGCGGCACGCCGGGGGGCAAGCTACCTGAGACGACGACCAGGCAACCGGGGCGGACCGCCTCTCTGATCCCCTGCGTCACACCCATGATGTCGTTTGCATGCCAATCCGGGCCAGGCAGCATGAAGCGATACTGCTCGCCGGTGCGGTGGTCGATGACGGCAAGGCTGGAGCGAGTCTCGCCGGGGCCATCATGGATGATCAGGTTCACACTGGCAGCGGTCAGGAGTTCCTCCAGCCGTTCACCGGTGCCGCCCGCCAGCACTACAAAACAGCGCGACGTGCCGCCGAGCAGAGCAATCGCACGGCTGACATTGATCCCGCCACCGCCCGGATCAACATGCACCGGATCACAGCGCAGTTTCACGCCGGGATGGACCGAAGGCGCGCCGGTGGACAAGTCAAGCGCTGGGTTCAGGGTAACAGTCAGGATATCGCGCATCGGGGTCTCTGTTCTATGTGCCGGGGTGTAAGTTGCATGTTCGGCGGCATGAAGCAAACGGGTTTCGTCAACTTTGGGCGGCGGGAGGCTGTCCCGGTCATATGGACATTTTGCGCCCGTTGTGAAACAGCCCTGACCCAACAGGAGAAGCACGCATGACCACGACCCGTTTTGCCCCATCGCCCACCGGCTGGCTCCATATCGGCAACCTGCGGGCGGCCGTATTCAACTATGTCATCGCCAGGCAGAATGGCGGCAAGTTCATCCTGCGCATCGATGACACCGACCCTGAGCGGTCGAAGCAAGAATATGTCGATGGGATCAAGGCCGATCTGACCTGGCTTGGGCTGGACTGGGATCACACCGAACGGCAGTCTTTGCGCATGGCCCAATATCTGGATGCCAAAGCGCAGCTGATTGCCATGGGCCGGGTCTATGAGTGTTTCGAGACCCCGGTCGAGCTGGACCTGAAGCGCAAGAAGCAGTTGAATATGGGCAAACCGCCGGTTTATGACCGGGCAGCGCTTTTGCTTTCCACATCGGAAAAAGACAAATTGCGCGCCGAGCGTGGGTCGCATTGGCGGTTTATGCTCGATCAGGAGCGGATCGAATGGGACGATGGGATTCTGGGGCCGCTGTCGATTGATGCGGCCTCTCTCAGTGATCCGGTGCTGATCAAGGGCGACGGGCAAATCCTGTACACCTTTGCCTCGGTCGTGGATGACGTGGAAATGGCTGTCACTGATATCGTGCGCGGGGCCGATCATGTGACCAATACCGCGACACAAATCCAGATTATCAAGGCTTTGGGCGGCACCTCGCCCCGTTTTGCACACCATTCCCTGCTGACCGGCCCACAGGGCGAAGCGTTGTCCAAGCGGCTTGGCACACTGGCCTTACGCGATCTGCGGGCGCGCGGCGTTGAACCGATGGCGGTGCTGTCACTGATGGCGCGGCTGGGCTCTTCCGATCCGGTGGAATTGCGCGGGTCTGTGGCCGAAATCGTCGCAGGGTTCGATTTGTCCAAGTTTGGGGCGTCGCCCACCAAGTTCGACGATGCCGATCTGAACCCGTTGACAGCACGCGTTCTGGCTGGATTGCCGCTGGCGAAGGTCGCGGATCACATTCACGCCGCAGGTGTCCCGGATGCGTTGGCTGCGCAATTTTGGGCCGTGGTGCATGACAATATCGGCACTTTTGCCGACCTGCCCGGCTGGTGGCAGATGTTTTCCACCGGGGCAACTGGGCTGGTCGAACCAGAGGACCGTGATTTCATCACCCAGTCTTTGGCCTTGCTGCCCGCCCCGCCCTACGATGGCACGACCTGGAACACTTGGACCGATGCTGTTAAGGGGGCAACAGGCCGCAAGGGAAAACCGCTGTTCATGCCGTTGCGCAAGGCGGTGACCGGGCGTGAACGCGGGCCGGAAATGCATGACGTGATGGCGCTGATGCAGGTCAAACCAAAGGGGTAAGTTATTCCCGCGCCCGCAACACCTGCGCAGGTTTAGCTGCCAATGGCCGCAGCGCAAAGGCCAGCCCGGCCAGCAGGGTGGCCATGATCCCGCCTGCAATGATCGACCCGGCGTTGGACCAGATCACCTGATAGTCATCCTCCATGATAAAGGTCGAAACGGCCCAACCGCCCGCGATGCCAGCGGCCAGCGCCACACCCCCCGCCGCAGCCCCCAGCAAGGCGGCGCGCAAAGCGAAACTCCATAAAATCCGGCCCCGCGTCGCGCCGATGGTTTTCAAAACCGCCGCTTCATAGGTCCGGGCGCGTTCGCCTGCGGCTGCAGCCCCGATCAGCACCAAGAACCCGGTCAGCAGCGTGGCCCCGGCGCCATAACGGGTGGCCGCCGCAATCCCCTCGATCACGGTTGCGACCTGATCAATCGCGTCGCGGATGCGAATCGCGGTGATATTGGGAAAGGCTCCGGCCAGATCGCGCAGGATCGGGGCTTCGGCCTCGGGGGTGCAATAGACGGTGGAAATCCAGCTGTGCGGCGCGCCTTGCAAAGCCGAAGGGTTCATCGACATCACAAAGCCGATCCCGGCATTTTCGAAATTCACCTGCCGAAAGCTGGCGATGGTCGCCGTAATATCGCGCCCCAGAATGTTCACCGTGATCGTATCGCCCAGTTTCAGGCCAATCTCGGTGGCTTCTTCGGCGGAAAAACTGACCAGCGGTGGGCCGGTATAGTCGGCGGCCCACCATTCCCCGGCGGTCAGTGTGGTGTTTTCTGGCAGGGTGGCGGAATAAGTCAGTCCCCGGTCACCCTGAATGACCCAATGGTCGGTGACTTCGGCAGCCGGCCGCCCGTTGATCTGGGTAATGATGCCGCGCAGCATTGGGGCGGCCTCGACCTTGGTGACCGCAGGGTCATTGTCCAGCCGGGCGCGAAAGCCGTCGATCTGATCGGGCTGGATGTCGACAAAGAAATAGCTCGGCGCGATGGCGGGCAATTCGCCGGTGATCGACCGGCGCAGATTGCCGTCAATCTGACCCACCGCGGCAAGCACGGCAAGGCCAAGGCCGAGCGACAGTACGACCGAAGTCGTCTCGCCTCCGCGCGCCCCGATGGAACCGAGAGCGAGCCGCAATGCAGGTCTGCCGCGGGACATGACTTTGGAGCGGCGGGCCAGCCAGCGGGCGGCGGCGGCGGCAAATGTCAGGATCAGCAGCGCCCCGGCAATTCCGCCCGCCGTCCAGAGCGTCAGGAACATGGTGCCGGAAAACAGGATGGCTGCCCCCACCAATGCCGCGACCAACAGCGCCGTTACCATCAGCCATGGCCAGCGTGGCAAGCGTTTTCCCGCCCCAAAAGCATCGCGAAACAGGGTGGCGGCGCGGATATCCTCGGTTCGGGCCAAGGGCCAGAGGGTGAAAATCAGCGCCGAGAGCAGGCCGTATAATGCGGCCTCGAACAGCGGTTTCGGGTAGATACCGAAATCGGCGGGGATCGGAAGATTTGCCGCGATCAAGGGGGAAAACGCCAGTGGCAGGGCGGCACCCAGTATCAATCCCAGCACGATCCCCAGCAATGTCAGCGCGCCGATTTGCAGGAAATAGGTCAGGAAGATCACTTTGCGCGTCGCCCCAAGGGTTTTCAGTGTGGCGATCACTCCGGTTTTGCCCGCCAGATAGGCACTGACCGCCGCCGATACGCCAACCCCGCCGACAGCCAACCCGGACAGGCCGATCAGCACCAGAAACGACCCCAGCCGGTCAATAAACCGCTCTGCCCCGCTGGCCCCCTTGCGGGCGTCACGCCAACGGGCACCGGATTGTTCCAGCCGGACCTCGGTGCTGTCTTGCAGGGATTGCAGATTGGCATCCGAAGGCAAATCCAGCCGGTACATCGTTGAAAACAATGTCCCTTCGGTAATCAGCCCGGATTGGGCCAGATCCGTGGTCAGCACCAAAGTGCGCGGCCCAAGCCCGAAACCGCCAGAGCTGTTATCGGGATAGGTGGTCAGAATGGCGGACAGGGTAAAGGCCTGTTCGCCAAGTTTGAAAGTGTCCCCGGGCGACAATGCCAGCCGGTCGGCCAACAGCCGCTCCATCACCGCGCCGGGCAGGCCATTTATCCCGGCGAAAGCATCGGCCAAGGGCATGGGCGGATCCAGCGTTGCCGCCCCAATCAGCGGATAGACACTGTCAACAGCGCGGACCTGCGTCAGGGCCCGCTCTGGCTCGGCGCCCCGATCGACCACCACCATTGACCGGAAATCGACTGTTTCGGACATGGTTGTGGCGATGGATTGCAAATATGCCAATTCATCGGCGCGGGCGAAGCGATAGGTGAACTCCACCTCGGCATCACCGCCCAGCAGGCGCGCGCCTTCGCGGGTCAAGCCGGCCTCGATCGAGGCGCGGACAGTGCCGACGGCTGCAATGGCAGCGACACCAAGGGCAAGGCAGGCAAGGAATATACGGAATCCCCGCAGACCGCCGCGCAATTCACGCCGGGCGAAACGGCTGGCGATGGCAAAGCTCATTCGGCGGCCTGCTGTCGCGCCGCAGTGTCGATCCGGCCATCACGCACATGGATCACCCGGTCACACCGGCGGGCCAGATCGGCGGAATGGGTAACAAGGATCAGGGTCGCCCCATGTTTGTCGCGCAGGTTGAACAGCAGATCAACAATCGCCTGCCCGTTCGCCTGATCCAGATTGCCTGTCGGTTCATCGGCAAGCAGGATCTTGGGCCGGGGCGCGGAGGCGCGGGCAAGGGCCACGCGCTGTTGCTCGCCGCCCGACAACTGCGCCGGATAATGGTCGGCGCGCGACCCCAGACCGATCGCCTCAAGCTCTGCCATCGCTCGGGTAAAGGCATCGTGAGCGCCCGCCAGTTCAAGCGGGGTTGCAACATTTTCCAAGGCGGTCATGGTCGGGATCAGATGAAACGACTGAAACACCACGCCCATGTTGTCGCGGCGGAACAGGGCCAACTGATCTTCGGTCATCGCGGTCAGGTTCTGCCCCAAGGCAGTGACCCGCCCCGATGTGGCCTGTTCCAGCCCGCCCATGAGCATGAGGAGAGACGACTTGCCCGACCCGCTTGGCCCAACCAACCCCAAAGTTTCGCCCTGTTGCACCTCTATCGAAATGCCGCGCAGAATATCAACCCGGCCGGCATTGCCCATCAGGGACAATTTGGCGTCGGTCAGGGACAAAACGGGTGCGGTCATGCAGGCGGCTTTCAAACGGTTGATCCTCCTTGGATATGGCGCAAAGCGGGGGATGCGCAACCTGTGCCTGTGTTTGATTTTGGCGGCTGGCGGGGTGCAGGCCGAAACTATTGTCATCGCGGCGCTGGGCGATAGCCTGACCCAAGGCTTTGGGCTGCGACAACAGGACGGGTTCGTGCCGCAGCTTGAGGGCTGGTTACGGGCGCAGGGGGCCGATGTGACGCTGATCAATGCAGGCGTGTCAGGCGATACTACCGCTGGTGGGCTAAGTCGGGTTGCATGGACCCTGACGCCGGAAGTGGATGCGATGATCGTGGCTCTGGGCTGCAATGACATGTTGCGCGGGATCGATCCGGCCAACAGCCGGGCCAATCTGCGCGGGATCCTTGAGGCGGCACAGGCCCACGAGGTCAAGGTGCTTTTGGTGGGATTGCAGGCACCGGGAAATTACGGAGCTGATTTCAAAGCTGAATTTGACAGCATGTATGCCGATCTTGGGGCAGAATTTGGGGTTGCGGTGTTCCCGTCGTTCTTTCAGGGCCTATTGGCCGGAGGGAACACCAGTGATGCGCGGGCGGCCTATATGCAGGCGGACGGGATTCATCCCAATGCTGAAGGTGTTGGTCTGATCGTCGCGGCTTTGGGCCCTGCGGTTCTGGACCTGGTGAACTGAAAAAGCTGCAGGCTTTGACTGACTGGCTGAACCGGCCTATCTTTATCCGGGTGTTACATAAAAAGGGAGGCCATCATGTCTGTTGCCAAGGTCACTGAAATCATTTCGTCCTCGTCCGTATCGTTTGACGATGCGATCAAAAAAGGGATCAAGCGGGCGTCCAAGACGCTGAAAGGTATCACCGGAGCGTGGGTATCAGAGCAAAAGCTGACCATCGTTGATGGCAAGATCGATCAATACCGCGTCGCAATGCGGCTGACATTTGTGCTTGAAGACAAGTAGGTCGGTGCTGGATCAGGATCGTTCATGCTGCTGCAACGCGGCATATGAATAGCTGGTTCTGATCCGGCCAATTTCGTCCGGCCGATAATTCGGATCCATCGGCAAACAGCCAATACCGCATAGTTCGCGCACAACCATTGTGTCGCTGTCGACATGCCAAAGCCGCCCGCCGGGGGTAGAAATATAGCCGTCGATATCGGCAGCGCGGTCGCTGGCCATATCGGTCGTTGTCGGGAATTCACTATCATATTCAGGGCTATAGGTGCCGTGAGTGTGATACGATGCAAGCAAGGTCATATTTGCGGGCGGGGTGGGCAGGATGCATTCGGCTTCCAGCCCCGGAGCATTTTCGGTGGTGAACAGATTGCCCTGCGGGTCGCGGCCAATGTAGCCGCAGATCTCGGTGTTCTGGGCGAAAGAGATCCGGTTCAGGCTGGCCAACAGGCCGCTGACAAAGGTCAGTTCGGCACCGGCAGGCTGTGATTCGGCCACCGGATTGGGCCAGGGGTCGTAGCCGCTGTTGGCGGACCGGGCGATCTGAACTGTTTTTACTGCGGGGTTAACCATCCGGCCATCAGGTGCGGACTGCTCCGGGCGGATCGAGATTTCGGTGCTGCGCGATCCGTTATCCGCAGGCGTACAAGCGGATAAAGCCGCCATCGTGACGATGGCGGCTGCAGTTATGGGCGCAACTTGCCCAACGCCCATGAGGTTTTTCAATCGCTTAGCTGACGAGCGACAGGTTGATTGCGGACTCGCGGCCATCCCGGCCAGCTTCAATATCAAAGCTGACTTTCTGATTGTCCTTCAGCCCGGTCAGGCCGGACCGTTCGACTGCGGAAATATGGACAAACACGTCTTTTTTGCCGCCATCAGGCGCGATAAAGCCGTAACCTTTGGTAGTGTTGAACCATTTCACCATGCCAGTGGCCATCGTGATGCCTCCTTTAATATTCCGCTCGCGGGAGTGCAGCGGAGCGGCTCGTCAGTGCTGATCGAATGACTGGGCCGTAAAGGAGTCAGTGGTCGATAGAGTAACGTCGCCGGATTTCATATGAAACCGGCAGGGCAAAAAATCAAGTCGATTCGCGTAAGTCTGGCAAACGGCGTCTTTTTTCACGCTGTTGCCTAGGTCCAGACGGGCGTTTCCGTAAGTCCAGAGGGTCATCGCAGGGCCGAAATTTGAAACGCGCGGGGTATTAGCCCCGCGCGTTCCGGAATCTTGGTGACTGACTTACGCCAGTTGCAGATTGATCGCCGACTCGCGGCCATCGCGGCCTGCTTCAATGTCGAAGGTGACCTTTTGGTCATCCTTGAGGCCGGTCAAGCCCGAACGCTCGACGGCAGAGATATGCACGAACACATCTTTCTTGCCGCCATCGGGGGCGATAAAGCCGAAGCCTTTGGTGGTGTTGAACCATTTCACGGTGCCAGTGGCCATCGTGATGTCTCCTATAGTGCGCTGTCCGCGAAAGTGCGACAGCCCGGCTCAGTCAGTGTCACATCGAGGAACTGTGGCCAAGAAGGAGAACAGCGGGTCGAGATCGAATAACGTCTGCAGCCGCTCGTATGCGCGCATTGCGAAGTGTTGGCAAGTGAATTCACGCAAATCAGGCGACCTCGGCAAGAATTGGCCCATGGTTGGCCCGCTGCGGCGTGACAGTGGCGGCCACGAGCACCATGAGTGCCGCAGCCGGACCCGCAGCAACCCAGACACTGAGCGCGGCCAAGAAAGAGGCGTCAAAACCCAGATATGCGGTCAGTCCGCCGACAAACCCCAAGATGCTGCCTAAAAGGATGATAATTGTCGCCATGGTGCCCTCCACTAAACCTACCAGAGCAGATAAAGATTAATAGTTGGGCAAGATTGTGACTGGCGCGAGGTCAATTGAGTTCGATTTGTTGCGCAGGTGACACAAAGTTTAGGGGGTTGGTGAGTCGGACAAAAATGTCCGACCTATGTGGTGCCATCAAACCGCTGGGTCTGCAATCAAAGCGCCTACCGCAGGAACTTCTTGAACTTCACCCGCTTTGGCGCCATCGCATCGACCCCAAGCCGACGCTTTTTATCGTCTTCGTAGTCCTGAAAATTGCCCTCGAACCATTCGACATGCGCGTCGCCCTCAAACGCCAGCATGTGGGTGCAGATCCGGTCCAGAAAGAACCGGTCGTGGCTGATGATCACCGCACAACCGGCGAAATCGACCAGCGCATCCTCGAGCGCGCGCAGGGTTTCGACGTCCAGATCGTTGGTCGGTTCGTCAAGCAGCAGCACATTGCCGCCGGATTTCAATAGCTTGGCCATATGCACCCGGTTGCGTTCGCCGCCCGACAGGATGCCGACCTTTTTCTGCTGGTCGCCCCCCTTGAAGTTGAAAGCGCCGCAATAGGCGCGGGAATTCATTTGCGCCTCGCCCAGCACGATCACTTCGGCCCCACCGCTGATCTCCTCCCAGACCGTGGCATTTGGGTTCAGCGAATCGCGGGACTGATCGACGTAGGACAGTTTCACCGTGTCGCCATAGGTCACCGTCCCGGCATCCGGGGCCTCTTGCCCGGTCAACACCCGGAACAGCGTCGATTTACCCGCGCCGTTCGGGCCGATCACCCCGACGATACCGCCGGGGGGGAGGGAGAAGGTGAGGTCTTCGACCAACAGCTTGTCGCCCATGGCTTTTTTCAGGCCCTCGACCACGATCACCTTGCCACCCAGACGGGGGCCGTGCGGAATGATGATCTGGGCCTTGCCCATCTTTTCGCGCTCGGATTGGTTCACCAGATCATTGTAAGACGAAATCCGCGCCTTGGATTTGGCCTGCCGGGCCTTGGCCCCCTGCCGCATCCATTCCAGTTCCCGCTCCAGGGTTTTCTGCTTGGACCGGTCCTCGCGCGCGTCCTGATCCAGCCGTTTGACCTTTTG
>JANOMH010000351.1:0-6648 GCA_031420215.1 Rhodobacterales bacterium
GTGGACCGGGTCGAGACCCAATACCACGCGCTGAAAGCGGGCCTTGGCCATGCCGACATTCATTACGCGGTCAAAGCCAACCCGCATCCCGGCATCCTGTCGCGGCTTGTGGCACTGGGCTCGCATTTCGATGCGGCCAGCCGGGGCGAGATTGAATTGTGCCTGTCACTGGGGGCGAAACCGCACACCGTATCCTATGGCAATACCGTCAAGCGCTCGGCTGACATCGCCTATGCCCATTCGGTCGGCATCACCCTGTTTTCCGCCGATGCCGATGAAGAGCTAGAGAAAATTGCCCAGCACGCCCCCGGCGCACAGGTCTATATCCGCCTGATCGTCGAAATGTCACAGGCCGACTGGCCGCTGAGCCGCAAGTTCGGCTGCGACAAGGACACCGCTTTGCGGCTGCTCGATTATGCCAAGGAACTGGGCCTGACCCCGGTCGGATTCTCGTTCCATGTGGGGTCCCAAACCCGCCGGGCCGAAATGTGGGGCCCGACGCTGGAGCAGTTGGCGAAAATCTGGGCCGCGGCGAAAACCGCTGGCCATGATCTGTCCCTGCTGAACATCGGCGGCGGTTTCCCGGCGTTTTATGGCGAGGCGATCGAGGCCCCGACCGATTACGCTTCCCGTGTGATGGAACTGGTCATCGGCCATTTCGGTAACGTGCCGCGCATCATGGCCGAACCGGGCCGTGGTCTGGTGGCCGAGGCGGGCGTGATCGTGGCCGAGGTGGTGCTGACCTCGCGCAAATCCGACCGCGACATGCACCGCTGGGTCTACCTGTCCATCGGTCGTTTCAGCGGTCTGGCCGAAACCGAGGGCGAGGCGATCCGCTATCAGTTCATCACCGCCCGCGACGGCGATCCGGTCGGCCCCTGCATCGTCGCCGGGCCGTCCTGCGACAGTGCCGATGTCTTGTATGAAAAGCGCCCGATGAACCTGCCGCTGACCCTGAAATCCGGCGACAAGATCATCATCCGCAATACCGGGGCCTATACCAGCACCTATTCTTCGGTCTGCTTCAACGGCTTCCCGCCGCTGGATGTGATTGCAATCTGACCCGGACTACGGCGCACAGTATCCCACTGTGCGCCGCTAAACCGGGTCTGCTGATTCAGATCATAGGCAACCTGCTTTGAGCTGCCTGACTGAGGCGGTGGAAAAAGATTGAACAGGTGTTGATGCGGCGAGGATCAAGCGGGCTTTGAGTGACTTTCGAGCGGTGCTGCGGTGCCGCGCCAGAAATCGCTCTGCTGCGCCATTGACGACAACGCATTGCCGATTTCATTGTCACACTACATCCGCCGCATCCGTTCAGGACGGGAAAACTTGTAAGATGCGCGATTAACGCTAGGCTTGTGGGGCGGATCAGTCAGGAACACGCCACCCTTATGACCTACATCACGCCCACCCTGCTGCGTCCGGTGCCGCGTCGGATGCCGATGATAGTAGCTGTTTTTTCGTACCGGCATGACGCGGCTCTGGTTCCGGCGCTGATCGCAAATATCACTCCGATGGTGCACGGCTTTGTGTCCTATGACGACCGCAGGGCCGAAGCCGGGCTGTCAGATGAACCCGGGCGGCGTAACCAACTTCATAGTGCGGCGCGGTCAATGGGGGCTGACTGGATTCTTGCCGTTGATCCGGATGAAAGGTTCGAAGCAAATCTGGCCCAGCGGATCGGCGATCTGACGGCCGAGAAAGAGGGACGAATCCTTTGGGTGTTCAACCGTCGCGAGTTGGTGTCAGCGACGACCTATCGCACCGACGGTATCTGGGGAAACAAGACGGAGATGCGACTTTATCCTGCCTCCGCCACGCTGACACCACTCAGCCAGACGCTCCACGGCAGCTGGGTCAATCCGGACCCGGCCTACCGCCAGACGCGCACCGGATTGAACCTGTATCATCTGCGCCACGCCACCCCCGAACGAACCCGGCTCCGGCGTGATACCTATGCCGCTGCAGACCCGGAGCGCCGATTTCAGTATTTCGGCTATGACTACCTCATCGACATGCGCGGCGCGCAGCTGACCGAGGTCAGACCTGAGCGCGGTTTTGAACCCCCGCATATCGAAGATGGTGGCCTTTGGGCATCGCCCGATATCGCGGCAATCGGTGATCCCAGTCCCGATCCTATCGCAGCACGGCTTAACCTGATGTCGGTGCTGAGCCGCCAGCGCGGGGCCGATGGTGCGGCCTATGTGGCCGAAGATATCTGGGGGGCAGACCCGGACGATACAGACATGCAGATGGTTGCCGCAAGCCTGGCACTGCGGGCTGGCCGGGCCAGGGACGCATTGCGTCTGGCCTTTGCCGGACCTGATACCGACGTCCCGGGGATCGCGCATGTCATTGGCGCGCGCGCCCACGCCGCACTGAGTGACAAAGCCGAGGCCATTGCCGCCATGACCTGTGCGGTTGGTGTCATCGGGCCAAGCCCGGTATTGGCGCATATCCACCACGACATCACCCCGGACCGCCAGGACTTTGCGGCAGCGGATGCGCAATGGCGGCGTTGGACCAAAGACCGGGGCCGATGCCACGAAGGGCCCGGCAACGGCACCGGCAAACTGACGGTCATCATCATCGGCTTCAATGCGCCAGCCACACTGGCCCGCGCGGTCCTGTCCATCCGCAGCCAGTCGCCCGAGGTTGAGATCGTGGTGGTCAACTCGGGTGGCGGTGATGCGCGTGGCCTGCTGCGGGCCCATCTTGACCACATCCGCCTGATCGAGACGGAAACACCGCTTTTCGTCGGTGCGGCGCGCAATATCGGGATTGAATGCTCGCGTGCCCGCTATGTCGCCTTTCTGGCTGGTGACTGTGTGGCTTTGCCGGGGTGGGTGGACGGCAGACTTGCACGCCATGACTCAGGCGCGATGATGGTATCGACAGCGGTTCAACCATCGCGGCCCGGAACGATCATCGGCACGACTGTTGAACACCTGATCTTTCCGCGTCGCGCGCCAACGCTCAGCGAAGAAGAGGTCATTCATTATGGCAGATCTTATTGCAGAACCGTGTTTGCACAGGCCGGATTGTTCGCCCCGCTGCTTCGCGTCGGCGAGGATACCGAGTTTAATCGCCGCACCGACATGTTGGTCGAGCCGGTTTGGGCGCCAGAGATCAAAGTCGCCCACGATGATCCGCAGTCGTTGCTGCGGTTGCTGATGGATTTGCGCCGACGTGGACAACTTGCGGCATTTCAGCTGCGGTCAGCCAGTGGGCCAGTGTCCGGGTCCGGTTCTGGCTGGGTGAAAAAACATATGAAATCCAGACGGGGTCAGATCCGGTTGTTCTTGCGACGCGACACCGGGTCTGGCCTGATCCGCAGGCTGCAGCTTGGCATTGTGCGGCACCTTGGGTTGATAGCCTTTGAGCAGGGATTGCGGCGCGCGGACAGCAGTCTTTCGAAGGCGGATATAGCTGCGGCGGCAGCGCGGGCCTGTGCCTCCGACGATATCGACACGGCGATCAGGCTGGCCATTGAAGCGGTGTCGCTGGTCCCACAGAACCCCGCATTGCACCAGCTCGTAGCGGAGTTTCTGCTCAAACGAGCGGCTCCTGAAGATATTTCAACTGCACTCGGACATTTGCACAAGATCCTTGCACTATCGCCGACTGCCGCCCATGCGCTGTGGCTGGCTGCATCTGCGCTGCGCAATCAGGGCCAGACAGCGACTGCACTGGCACTTTGCGAGGATGCGGTCATTGCAGCACCGGGGATCAGTGCAGTGGTGCTTGTCGCCGCGCGGGTCGCCCATTGGGCCGGAAAACCCAAGCTCGCCCTGTGTCTGGCCCAACAAGCGCTTGGTTGCGACCCCGCCTTTGTTCCGGCCCATCAATTTGCGGAGCAACAGCATCGCATGGCCGGACGCCTGACATTGGCCGAAAAACGCAAAGAGATGGCCAAATGTCTGGTCGACGCGAAAGCAGTCAGATCAAAGATCAGCTGAAAACCCGGCGACCCATGGCCATATCTGACCGCCTAAAGCAGTTTGCTCCTAGTGTTCGCCACCTGACAGAAGATACCCGATGGCGGCTTAGAGCCCGGAGCCGACCTTCAAAGCCATGCAAGCCAGAGCAACGCTCACAACGATCCCCGCCCGGGGTTAACAGCGCGGCACGCGCCCCCGGGCAGCGCCCGACCGCCCCCAAGGGCGGGCGCTGTGTTGCCGCCAACGCGGGGCTGGCCGGTTGGAGACCGCAGCCATAAAGCACTGACCTCTGGCGAAGGAGCGCCCACCCGCGGTCGGGCACTGCCCTATGTCGTCCCCGGACCGAAAGATCACTTCGTCCGCACAGCTGACCTTGGTCACTGATGGCGCTTGGCGCACAGGAACCTTTTGTCAGGTGGCGAACACTAGTGTGACTCTGCAGTGCCGCTTTATCCTTTTGTTTTGACGCGCATCTTATCCCAAAAACCGCTTCGCACTTTTTGGAATGCGCTCAGACCGACGTCCTTTTCAGTATGGCCGCAACGTTTTGAGCGAGCAGGGTGCTGGTGTGGCCGCGAAAAAATTCACCATGCGTTCCGGGGATGATGTCGAAACTATAGCCGCCGGGGTAGGCAAGATCGAACACCCGGGCGGGATCGGCCATCGACAGGAACGGATTGAACTGACTGTCCGCGCCGAACAACAGCGCCACCGGGCCGGGAAATGCGGGAAATCGGGCCAGTTCCATCTGGATCAGCAGATCAACTTGCCGGCCGCGGTCCAAAAGCGCAAGTGCCACGCGGTGCATGACCGTGCCGCCCTGACAATTCCCACCGAGCAGGAACGCCCCGTTTGGCCGGGCCGCAATCACTTCGTCGGCATAGCAAGCCGCAATCGCCTGAAGGTTCGCTTCGGTATAGTCCATCACCAGATGACCGGACCGCAGCCCATAAACCGGCTGATCCGGGCCCAACAGCCGGGACAGCTGCATATGTTCAGGCGACCCCTGAAAGCACCAGAACAGCGGCGGTTGCTGCCCGGTTTCGTTCTGGGCGACCACCAGTCCCAATGCACCGAAACGTGTGCCCTTCCAGGCCGCGAGGTAACCACGCTGGCCTTGCAAAATCGCCTCGACCCCAATTGCCGCAAGCTGCGGACCGGCATCCACCGGCCTGCCCACAAGGGTGTCCAGATGCAGGGCCAACAGTTCGATCGTGTCTGCATCCCGCGCCAGATCGATGGTCAGCATCACGCCAAAGGCCTCTTCAATGGCCATGTAAAGGTTGGCCGTTTGCAACGAATCCACCCCAAGCGTCGACAGGCTGTCACGCACACCGAACGGACCCACCCCTACCAAGATCTGTTGATAAACCGCCATCAGCGCAATTTCCGTGGCGGTCGCAGGCGGCACACAGGGCCGGTTGTCCGGGACCCGGTCCACTGGCACAGGCAAGCCCGTGGCGATGCGTTTGCCATTGGCGTTGACCGGAATGGCATCAACCGGCATCAGGGATGCAGGCACCATATGGGCAGGCAGGCGCTGCACCAGATAGGTGTGCAGCCGCCCGGTTTCGGCGGGGGTTTTCGCGGCAGCCCCACAGACATAGGCCACCAGTCGCGCGGGCTGACCGGGGGCGCGGTGCAACCGGACATAGGCCTCGGTCACATCGGGATGGGCGCGTAACATGGCCTCGACTTCTCCCGGTTCGATGCGAAAGCCATGGTGTTTGATCTGATTATCGATCCTGCCTTCGTGGACCAGACGGCCATCGACCCGCAGATGCCCTATATCCCCGGTCCGGTAGACCCGGTGCACCCCGGCGGCCCCCAAATCAACGGTCGGATAACGCTCTGCGGTCAGAAACGGGCGCCGGTGGTAGCCGGTGGCAAGGCCCGCGCCAAACAGGCACAACTCGCCGCTGTCGCCCACTGGCACCGGGCGCAGCCTGTCGTCCAGAACGCAAACGCCTTCGCCGCAAAAGGGCTTGCCGATAGTGATCGGCTGACCAGGCCGGCAAATTGCGGCGGTGGACAGGATCGTTGCTTCGGTCGGGCCGTAGGCATTGATCACCGTCCGGCCCGCGCCCCAGCGGGTGATCATATCCGGCGGGAAATACTCACCCATAGCGATCACATGGGTTGGGCCAGTTCCATCTGCTGGCACCGGCAGCACCAGCAGCGCCGAGGGCGTGTGGGTGATGTGGGTAATTCGGGCAGCGGCCAAAAACCGGCTTAGCGGCGGCCCAAGTACCGCCTGCGCAGGTGTTGCAAACACAATCGCCGCACCTGCGGTCAGAGCCATCGCCATATCGCCAATACTGATATCAAATCCGAAATTGGTCAGCGGAGCCACGCGTGAGGTATCGGTCACTTCAAAGCTTTGGGCAGCGGCGCTGGCATACTGGCCAAGGGCGGTATGGGGGATCAGCACCCCTTTGGGTTCCCCGGTCGAGCCAGAGGTATAGACCAGATAGGCCGGACACTCCGGGGCCAATGGCGGCATAGCGACGGTTTGCGCCGCGATAGGGTCAGACAAATCAAAGCAGGCCAATCCAGTGACATCGATCAATGACCGGGTCTGTGCATCGGTCAATCCGATCCGCGCATCTGCATCGGTGATTATTGCCTGCAGGCGGGACGCTGGCAGGGCCGGGTCAAGCGGCAAATAAATCGCACCCGCCTGCAAGACCGCCAGAAAGGCCAC
>JANOMH010000352.1:0-5138 GCA_031420215.1 Rhodobacterales bacterium
TGGGTCGCTGCGGTGGCCACATCGGGCGTGATCTTATCGGCGGCCTATGCGCTGTATCTGTATCGCCGTGTCGTCATGGGTGATCTGGTCAAGCAAAGCCTGAAGCTGATCACCGACATGACCCGGCGCGAGCGGCTGATCTTTGCCCCGTTGGTCGCCATGACCATCCTGCTGGGGGTCTATCCGGCCTTGGTCACAGATATCATCGGCCCCAGCACCAAAGCGCTGGCAGGCCAAGTGCATACGGCGGTAGCGGACTATGTGGCTGCTACCCAAGTTGCGGTAAATTAAGGAGCGACGCCGATGAACGGTGCGGATTTTCAGACGGTCATGCCCGAGATTGCCTTGGCGATCTATGCTATGCTGGCCCTGCTGGCAGCGGTTTACACGGGCAAAGACAAATCCGCATCGCTGCTGGTCTGGATGACTGGCGCAGTGATGCTGGTGATGGCGATCTGGATCGGGGTACGGTCAGGCACGCAGACGGCCTTTGGCGGGGCGTTTAATGATGATGGGTTCGCCCGTTTTGCCAAAGTGACAATCCTGCTCTCTGCCGCCGCGGTGCTGGTGATGAGCCAGGATTACATGTCAAAGCGCGGGATTTTGCGGTTTGAATACCCGATCTTGGTCGCTTTGGCGACTGTTGGCATGATGGTCATGGTGTCGGCGGGGGATTTGATGGTCCTGTATATGGGCCTCGAATTGCAGTCGCTGGCGCTGTATGTTGTGGCCTCGCTGCAGCGCGATGACCGCAAATCGACCGAAGCCGGGCTGAAATATTTCATCCTCGGCGCATTGTCTTCGGGTCTGCTCTTGTATGGAGCCTCGCTGACTTATGGGTTTTCGGGCACAACGCTGTTTAGCGGGATTATTGCTTCGGCAGAAAACGGCGTCTCGCTCGGCGCCTTGTTCGGGCTGGTGTTCCTGATGGCGGGCTTTGCGTTCAAGGTCTCTGCCGCGCCGTTCCACATGTGGACCCCGGACGTGTACGAAGGTGCGCCCACGCCTGTGACCGCGTTTTTCGCCACCGCCCCGAAAATCGCCGCTATGGCCCTGTTCGCCCGGGTAGTGTTTGATGCCTTTGGCGGGATCGTCGGCGAATGGCAGCAGATCGTGGCCTTTCTGTCGGTCCTGTCGATGTTCATCGGCGCGATTGCCGCGATCGGGCAGACTGATATCAAACGGCTGATGGCCTATTCATCGATTGCCCACATGGGGTTTGCGCTGATGGGGCTGGCTTCGGGCACCACCTTTGGGGTGCAGGCGATGCTGATTTACATGGCGATTTATGTCACCATGAACGTCGGCACATTCGCCTTTATCCTGTCGATGGAAAAGGATGGGCGTCCGGTCACGGACATCCGGTCCTTGCAGATGTTTTCCAAACGCGAGCCGCTCAAGGCGCTGGCGATGCTGGTGCTGATGTTCTCTCTGGCGGGCGTGCCGCCAATGGTCGGGTTCTTTGGGAAATTCTACGTGTTGCGGGCGGCTTACGAAGGTGGGCTTGGCTGGCTGGCGGTTGCAGGCGTGATCGCTTCGGTTATCGGGGCGTTCTACTATCTGCGCATCGTGTTCTACATGTACTTCGGCGAGGACAAAGACGGGCTGGACGGGTCGATGAATCCGGTCTTGTGGACCGCCCTGATGGGATCGGCGCTGATTATGATCATCGGTGTGGTCAATCTGTTCGGGATCGAACCCCTGGCGGCGGCGGCGGCCGCGACGCTTGTCAACTGAGAGTGCGCCCGGGGGCCTCTGGCCCGAGGGATATGCCCGGGTCATCCTCGACCGGGTCGACAGCACAATGGCCGAGGCCGCAAGGCTGGCCCCCAATCTGGCCTGCCCAACTTGGGTGATGGCGCGCCACCAGACTGCGGCGCGGGGCCGGCGTGGCAAGGTTTGGGAGCATCCTGCCGGCAATCTGGCGGCCACTTTGATCTACAAACCAGACGTGACCACCGCCGAAGCGGCCAAACGGTCATTCATGGCGGCCAATGCGCTGTATGAGACTTTGGCGATTTACATTGATCGGTACAGGCTCAGCCTGAAATGGCCCAATGATGTGCTGTTGAATGGCGGCAAGGTGGCGGGGATATTGTTGGAAAGTGCCGGGCGCGGGCCGTTTGTGGACTGGTTGTCGATTGGGGTGGGGGTCAATCTGACGGATGTCCCCACCGGATTGACCGGCCCGTTTCCACCGGTGTCGTTGAAAGGCGAAGGTGGGCCGGAGGTGACGCCAGAGGATTTTCTGACTGTTCTGGCCGGTAACTTTGCCACTCAGGAAGGTAAACTAAGTGCCCTTGGCTTTACCCGTATCCGCGAAGACTGGCTGCGCCACGCCGCGCGATTGGGCGAGGTGATTACGGCCCGGACCGGCAAGGACGTGATCAAGGGCATCTTTGACACGGTGGACGAGGATGGGAACCTCGTGCTGATCACTGGCATGGGGCCACGGGCGATTCCGGCGGCGGATGTGTTTTTCTAGGGCGGGATGATTTTTGTGCGATGAGTGCATACCCTGACGGTCACGCAGAGTTTTGGAAAACTCTGCCACGATTTCTTGGAAGAAATCGCTTTCCGGCGGCGGAAATGGTCCGCGATCTGGGAATGCGAAAAACGAAAGATAAAACATGCTCCTGGCCATCGACTGCGGCAATACCAACACGGTGTTTTCCATCTGGGATGGACACAGGTTCCATGCCACCTGGCGGATTGCGACCGATTGGAAACGCACCGCCGATGAATATTACGTCTGGCTGACGGCCCTCATGCAGTCGCGCCATGTCGAAGTGAGCATTGACGAGGTCATCATCTCCTCCACCGTGCCCCGCGTTGTGTTCAACCTGCGGGTGCTCGCTGACCGCTATTTCGGCTGCCGTCCGCTGGTCGTGGGCCGCCCCGACTGCAAACTGCCCGTCCCTCCCCGCGTGGACCCCGGCACAGCGGTCGGCCCCGACCGGCTGGTGAATACCGCCGGGGCCTTTGATCGGCATGGTGGCAATCTGATCGTCGTCGATTTCGGCACCGCCACCACCGCAGATGTGGTTGATGATGACGGGGCCTATGTCGGTGGGGTCATCGCCCCCGGCGTCAATGTCAGTCTTGAGGCCTTTCATCTGGCTGCAGCCGCTTTGCCGCATGTCGATGTCAGTAAACCCGAGCGGGTTATTGGCACGAACACCGTCGCCTGCATGCAATCGGGTGCGTTCTGGGGTTACATCGGACTGGTGAAAGAGATAACCGCAAAGATCAAAGCCGAGCGTGGCCGCGAGATGAAAGTCATCGGCACCGGTGGACTTGCCTCGTTGTTCGCGCAAGGTGACGCGCTATTTGACCGGGTCGAGGACGACCTGACGATGCACGGCCTGACCGTGATCCATACATTCAACAAGGAACCTTAAATGAAAACCGAAAGACTGATCTATTTGCCATTGGGGGGCGCTGGCGAGATCGGGATGAACTGCTACGTCTATGGCTATGGCAAACCGGGGGCCGAGCGTCTGATCGTGGTCGATCTGGGTGTGACTTTCCCCGAAATGGACAACACCCCCGGCGTTGACCTGATCCTGCCTGATGTGGCCTGGCTTGAGGCGCGCAAGGGTCAGATCGAGGCGATTTTTATCACCCATGCGCATGAAGATCACGTCGGCGCCGTGGGCCTGCTGTGGGAACGGCTGCGCGCGCCGATCTATGTACGCAAATTCACCGGCATTCTGGCCCGGGCCAAGATGGACGAACACGGTCTGCCGAAATCGGCCCTGAACGTGGTCGAGGCCTGGCCTGCGGTCACCACCTGCGGCCCGTTCAGCGTGGGTTTCCTGCCCGTCAGCCACTCAATCCCGGAATCTGCCGGATTGGTGATCGACAGCCCCGGTGGCCGGATCGTGCATACCGGCGATTTCAAGATTGACCGGACCCCTGTGGTGGGCGAGGCATTTGATGACGCGCTTTGGGCTTCGGTCGCCAAAGACGGGGTGCGGGCGCTGGTTTGCGACAGCACCAACGTCTTCTCGACCCATGCGGGCCGGTCCGAAGCCACGTTGGGGCCAGAGATCGAGGCTTTGTTCCGGCAGGCGGCTGGCATGGTCGTGGCGACTACCTTTGCCTCGAATGTCGCCCGGCTGAAAACGCTGGCTCTGGCTGCCCAAAAGGCAGGCCGCACCGTTTGCTTGCTGGGCCGGGCGATGCGCCGGATGGTCGAAGCTGCGACCGAGGCCGGATTGCTGAAAGATTTCCCGAAAACCGTCTCGCCCGAAGAAGCCGTCAACCTGCCGCGCCAGAACCTGCTGTTGTTAGTCACTGGATCACAGGGTGAACGGCGGGCGGCTTCGGCGCAACTGGCCCAAGGCAGCTATCTGGGGCTGAAGCTGAAAGAGGGGGACATGTTCCTGTTTTCCTCGAAAACCATTCCCGGCAACGAACGCGGCGTGATCAAGATCATGAACCAGCTGTCGGAACTGGGCGTCGATGTGATCGATGACCAGACCGGCCTGGGGCGTTATCATGTATCGGGCCACGCCAACCGGCCCGATCTGGAATTCATGCATGACATCATCAAGCCGCAGTTCCTGATCCCGATGCATGGCGAGCACCGGCATCTGCGCGAACATGTCAAGATCGCGCGCGGCAAAGGCGTGGCCGGGATCGTGGCGGTGAATGGCATGATGATTGATCTGTCGGGGAACGCGCCCAAGGTGGCCGAATATATCGAGACCGGGCGGACCTATCTGGATGGGTCGGTGCAGATTGGGGCCCTAGACGGCGTGGTGCGCGACCGGATCCGCTTGGCGCTGAACGGGCATATTACCGTGACGCTGATCATCGACGAAAACGACGAACCCTTGGGCGACCCGTGGTGCGAGATTATGGGCCTGCCGGAAACCGGGCGGTCCAAAGCCGCATTGGTCGATGTGCTGGAGGCGGATCTGAGCCAGTTCATTGGCCGGGCCGCCGCCAAGACGTTGAAGAATGAAGAGACTTTGGACAAAGAGCTGAAACGCATCGTGCGCCAGACTGCGCAGAACGAGATCGGTAAAAAGCCAGAAGTGACGATTGTGGTATCGCGGTTGAGTTGACCTGATGCGTGGGTTGCACCCTTGGCGCGTGGGTTGCACCCACCCTACGGTGTAGGGTGGGTG
>JANOMH010000353.1:0-3664 GCA_031420215.1 Rhodobacterales bacterium
CACCACAACTCGGTCAACCCCAGCCCGTGGTCCAGCCTGTCGATGCATCCGGTGGAACACTTGCTGTATTGGTCGGATATCCTGATCCATCTGGTCCTGCCGTCGCATCCGCTGCTGATGCTCTATCACCTGCAAGTCACCGGGACCGGGGCGGTAGTCGGGCATATCGGATTTGACAAGATCGAGGCCGGAGAGGTCGCTATCGATAGCCACGCCTATGCGCATTACCTGCACCACAAGCATTTCGAGGTGAACTACTCCGACGGAATGGTGCCGTTTGATCGCTGGTTCGGCAGTTGGCACGATGGAACCGCAGAAGGCGATGCCCGGATGGATGCCCGCTATCAGGCCAAGCTGGCACGAGTGAACACCAAGACCTCTTCTGGCCCCTAGGCCCACCCCAAAGGTACCGGGCCGGGGAGGAGACCCGTGGCCCGCACCCTGACGACGCAACGAAAACTCAAATACCGCCACGGGGCGGCAACTCGGAGGAAACGCTACAATGAAAACCCTGAAATCCACAGTGAAGGCGGCGCTGACCGCGTCGGTTCTGGCACTGTGCGCCACTGCGGCCCTGGCCGAAGGCGTCACTATCGCCGTGGTCGGCGGCCGGGCGGATGACCCGTTCTTTGCCAAGGTGAAACGCGGCATCGATGATGCCACGCTGGTGGTCGAGGCCCATGGCGGCACGGTGAACTACATGATGCTGCAGACCTATGACAATATCGGCGGCGATGCGGCCAATCTGGTGCGCACCGCGATTTCCCAAGGCGCGTCGGTCATTGCGGTCCCGAACTGGGTGCCCGATGCCCAGGACGAGGCGATCAAAGCCGCGATGGAAGCTGGCATTCCGGTGATCCTGTATAACTCGGGTGGGGCTGAAAAAGCCGCTGAACTGGGCGCGATCAACTATATCGGCAACGAAGAATACCCTGCCGGTCTGGCCGCTGGTGCCTATTTCGCGGCGCATGATGCAATGAACGTGATCTGCGTCAACACAGTTCCGGGGGCGCAAAACCTCGAAGACCGCTGCCGGGGCGTTTCTGACGGCATTTCGGCGGCCGGCGGTGTATCCACCCAACTGCCCCTGCCTGCATCAGCATTTGGCGACCCGACGGCTGTTGCCGAAGCGATCAAGGCATCGTTGCTGACCGACACCACGATTGACGGTGTGATCACCATTTCCGCTGGCGATGCGAACTCGGCAGCCATCGGGATCGAGCAGGCCGGGGTTACGGCCACCGTCAGTCTGGCCTCGTTCGATATGGACGGCGCTGGTCTGGACCGGATCGCCGCCGGGACCCAACTGTTCGCGGTTGACCAGCAACCGTGGCTGCAAGGGTTCCTCGCTGTGTCGATGGCCGATGCCTATGTCAGCTTTGGCACCGCCATTGCCTCGGCCCCGGTTCTGACCGGACCGGGGATTGTGGATGCAGCCAATGTTGCGGCGACCATCGCGGGCGCTGCGGCAGGTTATCGCTAAGTTACCATCGCGCGGCCTCCGATCCTTTCGGGGTCCGCGCGAATTTTTTGTTCAAGCAGGAGCCAGAGCCATGTCCAATCAGTCCCAGCGGTTCTCTGTCGGCAGCCTGTTGCGCAGGCCCGAGACAGGCTCTTTTCTGGGTCTGGCGGCCGTGTTCATTTTTTTCTGGATCTTTGGTGGATCTAAATTCGCTTCGCCCAGCGGGGCGGCAGGCTGGCTCAACGTTGCGGCATCCTTGGGCATTGTGGCCATCCCGATCGGGCTGCTGATGATCGCCGGAGAGCTGGATATCTCAATCGGCTCGCTGATCCCGGCGGGGTCGATGACTGTGGCCATTACATCCGGCTACTTTGAACTGCCGATTGTGTTGGGCATCGGTGCGGCGCTGGCGCTTGGCGCGCTGGTCGGCTTCATCAACGGGGTGCTGGTGGTGCGAACAGCGGTTCCGTCCTTTATTGTGACACTGGGCACGTTGTTCGCGGTGGCGGGGCTGTTGCTGGGGCTGTCAGTCCTGATCACGGGAACGACCTCGGTGTCGATCAAGGCAGCGCCCGAGGCGAAGTGGCTGCTGGGGCGCTTTATTGGCGGAGTTTATCAGGTGACGATTTTCTGGTGGATCGCGGCGGCTTTGGGCTTTGGCTTTATGCTGCATTTTACCCGCTACGGGAACTGGATCCTTGCCATGGGCGGCGACAAGGTCTCGGCCCGAAATGCGGGCATCCCGACCGAGCGGATGACCATACTGCTGTTCATGTGCAGCGGTGTCTGTGCAACCTTTGTCGGCCTGAGCCAGGCCATCCTGTATAATTCGGCGCAAGTTGCGGCTGGCCAGTCCTATATCTTTAACGCGATCATCTCGGTCGTTGTGGGTGGGGTGCTGTTGACCGGCGGATATGGGTCAGTTGTCGGCATCGTTCTGGGCACGCTGACCTTTGCCATCGTCAATCAGGGCATTTACTACACCCCGTTCGATGCCAACTGGGCCAGTCTGATTATTGGGGTGATGCTGTTGCTGGCGGTTCTGATGAATAACACCTTCCGCAAAATGGCGCTGTCCTACATGCCGAAAAAAGCGGGGGGCAAATGATGTCCGCACCCATCCTGAGGCTGTCGAACATCAACAAAAGCTTCGGTCCCATTGACGTGCTGGCCGACATCAGCCTTGTGGTCCGTGCGGGCGAGGTGCTTTGCCTGCTGGGCGACAATGGCGCGGGCAAGTCTACTTTGATCAAGATCCTGTCCGGGGTCTATCAACCGTCCTCGGGAACCATCGAAATGGATGGCAAGGCCGAAGTGTTCCAAACACCGCGGGCTGCCGCCGACATGGGCATTGCCACCGTTCACCAATTCGGCGGGACGTTTCCGCTGATGTCCATCGGTCGGTCATTCTTTGTCGGGGTCGAGCCAACAAAGGGCTGGGGCCCTTTCAAGATCTTTGACCGCAAAACTGCAAATGCTATCGCGGTTGATGCGGTTCAAAGCCTTGGCATTACCCGGATCACCGATGGCGACCGACTGGTTGGCGGGCTGTCAGGCGGCGAGCGGCAATCCCTGGCTATCGCCCGGGCCGTCCATTTCGGCGCGCGGGTGTTGATCCTTGACGAACCTACCGCCGCTTTGGGGGTCAAGCAGGCCACCAACGTCTTGCGCATTGTGAACGAGGCCAAGCGGCGTGGCCTTGCGGTGATTTTCATCACCCATCAGGTCATGCATGCCATGGCGGTGGGTGATCACTTTGCTGTTCTGATCCGGGGCTCCATCGCCGCCGATTTTCGCAAAGGCGAAAAAACCCGCGAGGAAATCACGGATCTCATGGCCGGTGGCGAGGCGATGGCCGATCTGGAATCCGCGATTGAAGCCCATCGCGAAGCGCATATCGGCCCCCCGCCGCAGCCGGCCTGAGTTCCGCAAAGGCGTGACCGGACCCACCGTTCATGTTTGCGCCCGGGTCCAGTTCACCACATCGGTCAGCGCCTCGCGCAGTGCTGTATCAAAGGCCATGATCAAGGCTGGGGTGCTGTCGCTGGCCGCATTGGCTGCGGCGCTGAACTGGCGGCTGGCCGCGATACTCAGGTCGGATTCGCGGATCAGGGTCATTGCGACCCGTATCCGAACCGTGACCGGCCCCTCCGGCCCGCTGGGTTCGGCCTGAAAATCCTGCACTTCGGTCATCAGCGTGTA
>JANOMH010000354.1:0-3388 GCA_031420215.1 Rhodobacterales bacterium
CTTTGTCGATGATCACCAGATCAGCCCGTTTGCCCGGCGCAATGACGCCTCTGTCAGCCAGCCGCATGATCTGCGCCGGAGCGGCCGAAATCATCGCCCAAGCCTGCGGCAAGTCACGCAACCCCTGATCAACCAGAGTAAAAGCCGCCCTCGCCAAGGCCGGGTAATGGTAATCCGACACCAAGGCCGTGCATTTGCCCGCCCGGATCACAGACAATGCCGCGACATTGCCCGCCTGCGACCCACCGCGCACCATATTGGGGGCACCCATCAGCACCGGGTCACCGACTGCATGGGCCATCTTTGCGGCGGACATAGTGGTCGGAAACTCGCACACCCGGGCGCCCATCATCGCATAGGTTTCGCGGGTTTCGCCGTCGGGGTCGTCATGGCTGCCATAGGTGATGCCAAGGCTATCAAACGCTTCGGCCAACAGGCACAGGTTACGGGGCACTTCCTGCGCCCTATGTTTTGCCGCCATGACCGCCGCCATCATCTCGGCCCCGGTCCGGCCGCCGCGCTTGGCCCAAAGCTCCAGATCATGCGGGCGGTTGGAATAGGTGGCAATCGCCTCGTCCAGATGGTTGTTAAAGATCACATAATCGATGGCGAATTGGCGGACTGCGGCCAAAAGGCGTTCGGCACTTTCCAGTTCGTGGGTCTCATAGCGGATCTGGATGCGCAGATCAGTCAGGGCGCGGGTGCGATAGGCGCCGAGGGCGCGCATGATTTCAAGCGCAAATTCCGGGCTGCGCTGGCCGCCTTCCCATGACCAGCTTTGTGCCAGCCAGGCAGTCGTGACCCCGTTCGCAGCGGCATCCTGATCCACCCCGAGCAGGCCCATATCCAGCGGAAATGGCGCATTGGGCCGGGGGGCGATGTGCCGCTCGAACGCATCACCGTGCAAGTCGATAATCCCGGGAAGGATGTAATAGCCGGTCAGGTCCACTGCCGGAAACGGCCCGGCATCGATCCGCCCGCCAGCAATGGCGACGGTGCGGTCCTGCATGGTGCCGTCTCGCAAAACGGTGGCTCCGGCCAGGCGCAGGGGGGGAAGGGTCCGGTCCATGTGGTTACAAACCTGCTCGGTTGAGTGTTTTGCCCTGTGGATAACATCGCCTTGCATCAATCCTGTGACAGGCTTGGGCTAATCGGCGTCTTCTTTTGACAGGGTCAGGGTTACTCTTTCGCCAGCAAACCAGGTGCTGCCCTGTTCGATGATCCGGCCCGTCGGATCGGTATTGATCGCCACGGAATGTAACAGCGGATCACCCTGACTGATCCGCAGCAGCACCGCTTGGGTCGCCGTTGCCAGTTGCGCGGTAATCCGGGTGGACTGGCGCAGATAATCGGTGATCCCATGCCGGGCCAAGGCTTTGGTGACCGACTTTTCCGCCAGTAAACATCCAGCCAGCTGCGGCAACAGTGCGGCCGGAAACAGACTGCGAAACAGCGCGATGGGCAGACCATCGGCCAGCGACAACCCTTCGCAATCATGCACCATTGCACCGGGGGGCAGCTGCAGGGCAGTCAGTTCGGACTGACTGGCCAGCCGGGTGGTAATGGATCGAATCTCGCGCCCCGGCACCCTGCCCGCCGCTTCGATATTGCGCTGAAACCGGACGCGGCGGCCGAGGGGGTAATCGGTGGGTCGGGCAGCGACAAAAACCCCGGCGCCACGCCGGGCATGCACCAGCCCCTCAGCCGCCATCTGCCCCAGCGCATGTCGCACTGTATGCCGGTTCACCCCGAACCGCCGGGCCAGATCAGCCTCGGTCGGGAGTTTATCCCCCAGGCCGAAATGCCCGGCCGCAATCTCGGACCGCAGCGTCTGGGCAATGGATTGCCATAGCGGGGTAAGGGCAACTGTCATCAAAGTTTCATTTGAACGCCGGGGGCGAGAGGAGTAGATGTTGTCTAGTTGTATAGGTGCTCTCCGAGGCTGACAAGGCATTCTGATGGACGGATCACGTGATATCACCGGCGCCCGGCGCGAATGGCTGGGGCTGCTGGCCTGTGCCCCTGCCGGGCGGTTAGCGGCGCTTTGCAAGCAGGCCGGGCTGGCCACGCCCTTTGACTGGCTGCGCAGGCCAGAGGTCGGGACTGTCATGGTCCAGGGCCGGATCGGCGGGACAGGTGCGCCGTTCAATCTGGGCGAAGTCACGGTCACCCGCGCGTCGATCCGGCTCAGCAATGGCGAGGTTGGCCATGGCCAGGTGCAGGGCCGTGACAAACTGGCCGTCGAATGGGCTGCCGTCGTTGATGCGCTGATGCAGACCGGGCGGACCAATACTATCCGGGCCGCCGTGCTTGACCCGCTCGCCGCCGAGATGGCTGCCACCAAAGCCACCCGCGCGGCCAAAGCTGCGGCCACGAAAGTTGAGTTTTTCACGCTGGTCCGGGGGGAAGATTGATGCAAAACCCAAGCCTTTCAGGCGGTTTCAGCCATGCTGCGCACCAGTCCGCCCATGCATTTCGGGCGGCAATGCGGGCCATGGCCCAACCCGGCCAGATTTATGGCATCAGCGGGTCGGTGCCGCCCGCACCAATGTCAGTTGCAGCGGGCACACTGATCCTGACCCTGTGCGATCCGGGAACGCCGCTGTATCTGGCGGGCGACTATGACCAACCCGTCGTCCGCGATTGGATCACCTTCCACACCGGGGCACCGATCAGCGGGCCTTTGGACTGTGCCTTTGCCGTTGGTACATGGGCCGGGCTATTGCCTTTGACCGCCTATCGCAGTGGCACGGCGGAATACCCCGACCGGTCGGCCACAGTGATCGTTGAGATGTTGGAATTATCGGCAACGGGGGCCACCCTGCGCGGGCCGGGGATCAAAGCGACGGCGATGCTGTCCTTGCCCGATCTTGCCCCATTTCAGGCCAATGCGCGGATCTATCCGCTGGGCCTTGATTTCTATTTCACCGCCGGGGAGCAGCTTGCCGCCCTGCCGCGCACAACACAGGTGAGCTAGGCCATGTATGTAGCTGTCAAAGGTGGCGAGCGGGCGATTGACGCCGCCCACGCCTGGCTGGCCGAGGAACGGCGCGGCGATACGTCCGTCGCCGACCTGACCGTGCCGCAAATCCGCGAGCAACTGGCGCTGGCTGTCAACCGTGTGATGGCCGAAGGGTCGCTGTTTGACGCTGATCTGGCGGCACTGGCGATCAAACAGGCGCGCGGTGATCTGATCGAGTCGGTGTTCCTGATCCGGGCCTACCGGACCACCTTGCCCCGGTTTGGGGCATCTTTGCCGCTGGAAACGGCGAACATGGCCTGTGACCGCCGGATTTCGGCCACCTTCAAGGACTTGCCCGGCGGGCAGGTGTTGGGGCCGACGTTTGATTACACACATCGGTTGCTTGACTTCAAACTGATGGCCGAA
>JANOMH010000355.1:0-2477 GCA_031420215.1 Rhodobacterales bacterium
CGGCAAGCGTGACGTCGTTCACCTGAAGAGCCGGGCCGGGGTGCGGCGCTTTCTGCGCGACCTGCCGTCTGCGGACAGGCTGATTTGACCGGGAGGCAGGGTGGGTCGAGACCCACCTTACTTTGACGGTCTTTTTAGTAAGGTGGGTTTTAACCCACCCTTGCTTGCCGCGACATTGCCCGCTAAACGGCCCGACCATGACCACGCCCCCACATAAAACTCACCCCAACGGCACGCCTTGGCGCAATTTCTATGGCCGGATTCGCGGCAAGACGATCCGTGCGTCGCAGTTCATGTACTTGGACGAAGATTTGGAGCCGTTGTCGCCCGGACCCACGTCATGGGAGGAGAACCCGCACCGGCTGCCTTTGGATTTGCAGGCCCGCTTTGGTGGCCGCCCGGTCTGGCTTGAGATCGGGTTTGGCGGCGGCGAGCATATGGTGCATATGGCCGCGACTTACTCTGATGCCGCCATTATCGGCTGCGAGCCCTTCATCAATGGCGTGGCCATGTTGCTGGGCCGTATCCGCAGTGCGGGCGTGACAAATCTGGCGGTGTACCCTGATGATGCCCGGCATTTGTTCGATGTGCTGCCAGCGGGGTCGATCACCAAGGCTTTTCTGAATTATCCCGACCCCTGGCCGAAAAACCGCCATCACCGCCGCCGGTTTGTGACCCAGGACCATTTGGCGGGCTTGGTCCATGTCATGGCCCCGGGAGCCGAATTTCGCGTGGCTACCGACATTCCTGACTATGTTCGCCAGACCTTGGTCGAGGTGCCAAAGGCCGGGTTTGATCGGGTTGAGGCCGATATTCATCAGGCTTGGCCGGACTGGATTTCGACCCGCTACGAGTTGAAAGCCCTGCGCGAGGGCCGGACTCCGCATTACATGACCTTCCACAAGCGCTGAGGGCGGACGCTCCGCGGGGGATATTTAAGACCCAAAGAAATGCAAGGGACGGTGGACCCGGTGTAGCGGCTGGTCTATGACCGCGACCGACACTTGCTTTGAGGTTTGATATGTCTGCCCATGCCACCCCGATCCCGATGACCTCCCGCAAGGGCCTGCCTTTGAAAGGCGAGGCGCATGTGCCGGGCGACAAATCCATCTCGCATCGTTCGCTGTTGTTGGGCGCTTTGGCGGTAGGAGAGACCCGGATCGAGGGGCTGTTGCTGGGTGAGGATGTGCTGGATACCGCCAAAGCGATGCGCGCATTTGGGGCCGAGGTCATTGACCATGGTGCGGGTCGCTGGTCGGTGTTTGGTGTGGGCGTCGGCGGTTTTGCCGAACCAAAACAAATGATTGACTGCGGGAATTCTGGAACCGGGGTTCGCCTGATCATGGGCACCATGGCCACCAGTCCGATCACTGCGACCTTTACCGGCGATGCATCGTTGAATGGCCGCCCGATGGGCCGGGTGACCGACCCGCTGGCCCTGTTTGGCGCCCACGCCTATGGCCGTCAGGGCGGCCGGTTGCCGATGACCATTGTCGGGGCCGCTGATCCTGTGCCGGTCCGTTATGTCGTGCCTGTCCCGTCGGCCCAAGTGAAATCCGCCGTGTTGTTTGCCGGTCTGAATGCCCCCGGTCAGACGGTTGTCATTGAAAAAGAGGCGACCCGCGATCATTCCGAGCGGATGTTGGCGGGCTTTGGGGCGCAGGTTCATGTCGAGATGACGCCGCAGGGCAAGGTCATTACCCTGACCGGCCAGCCCGAGTTGAAACCGCAAGACATTGTCGTCCCCCGCGATCCGTCTTCCGCCGCCTTCCCGGTTTGTGCCGCGTTGATTGTCGAGGGGTCCGACGTGCTGGTCCCCAATATCGGCCTGAACCCGACCCGCGCCGGGTTGTTCACCACGCTGCGCGAGATGGGCGCGGACCTGACCTATGAGAACCTGCGCGAGGAGGGCGGCGAGCCGGTGGCCGATCTGCGGGCCCGGTTTTCCCCCAATATGAAGGGCATCGAGGTCCCGCCAGAGCGGGCCGCGTCGATGATTGACGAATATCCGGTGTTGTCCGTCGTGGCGTGTTTTGCCAGCGGTCAGACCGTGATGCGTGGGGTCAAGGAATTGCGCGTCAAGGAAAGCGACCGGATTGAGGCGATGGCCACAGGCTTGCGCGCCGCTGGCGTGAGCGTGGACGAGGGCGAGGATTGGTGGATTGTCACTGGTCGCGGCCATGGCGATGTGCCCGGCGGCGTGACCGTGGCTTCTGTGCTGGATCACCGTATTGCGATGTCGTTTATCGTGCTCGGTCTGGCCACGAACCGGCCGATCACAGTGGATGATGCCAGTCCGATTGCGACCTCTTTCCCGGTGTTCGAGCCACTGATGGCTGCTTTGGGCGCACAGATCAGCCGCGATAATCGCTGATCCGACACAACCGCGTTGCGCATTAAAACAAGGACTTGCAGATGATTTTCACCGTAGCGATTGATGGCCCCGCCGCTGCTGGAAAGGGCACGATCGCCCGCGC
>JANOMH010000356.1:0-5221 GCA_031420215.1 Rhodobacterales bacterium
GCTTCGTATTTCACCATCAACTGCGCCGACTACACCGAACCCGGAGCAGATGCGGCTGCCCGCGCTGCCGGGGTGTTGGCCGATGCCGCAGCTTTTGCACCCAACGCCCCACGCCTGCTTGATCTGTTCTGGATCGAACGCATGGTTTGCGCTTATTGGCCGCAACAAGGCCTATTGGCGCGACCCGCGCAATTTGCCGGCGGTGATTATCCGACGATCATTCTGAACGGCGATGCCGATCCGATCACCCCGATCGAGCAATCTTACCAGATCATGGATAACCTCCAGAACGGCTACATGGTCGCAATGCAGGGTGGCCCGCATGTGATCTGGGGCCGGGGACTTGCCTGCCCGGATCAGATTGTCGCTGATCTGATGATCGACGGCACCCTGCCTGAGGCCCCCGAACAGGTCTGCACCCAGCACCTGATCGCCAGCTATACCCGGCTTACCCTGACCGACCCCGCCGATGCCGCCAATCCGCTGGCCGTGGCACAGGCGCTTATGACCGAGCCTTACCAATCCTTGGGCCTGTATAACTGGCAGGGCCAGGATCCCCTGACCATCGGTTGCAATCACGGCGGCCGCGCGACCATCAGTCTGGACGATAATGACGCCACCGCCTATAGCTTTGCCGCCTGCATCTGGTGGCCGGGTATCATGATTGACGGCACCGGCCTTGATATCGCCACCGGCGAACCTGGCGACGCGTTCAGCCTTGATCTGACCATATCCCGCGATCATCAGGGCCAAATCGCCTGTCGCAGCAATACCTATACCGAGGCTTTTGTGATCAGCGGCAATTACGACGGCGCCCCGATTGACAACAGCCGTCTGGACTAAAGAGCCTATACCAGCGGCCCGCTCGTTTTCTGCCTTGCGAGCCGCAGTGCGATTGCGCTGCAAAGGTCATTGCGCAAAAGCGGCTAATCCGGTGCCAGCATATACCCTGATCCACGTACCGTTTGCAGATAGCGGGGCTGGCGGGGATCAGCCTCGATCTTGCGCCGCAACCGCGTGATTTGTACATCAACGGCACGTTCCTGCGCCTGACCGCCACCGCGCCCCAGCTCCTCGACCAGAAAGGTTCGGGTCACGGTATCGCGGGGGCGGGCGGAAAAGATCCGCATGAGTTGGCTTTCGGTGGCGGTCAGTCGAACCTGTGCCACCCCCTGCCACATCTCACCGCGTTCAATGTCATAGCGGACCGGGCCCAGGTGCAAGACCTTGGGCACCACCACCGCAGGTTCTGCTGTAGGCACCCGGCGCAGGATGGCGTTGATCCGCAACAGCAGTTCCTTGGGTTCGAACGGTTTGGCGAGGTAATCATCTGCCCCGGCCTCAAGTCCCGCGATCCGTTCGTTGGTTTCGGCTTTGGCGGTCAGCAGCAAAATCGGCGTGCCCAGTTTGCGGCGCAGGTCGCGGCACAGCGATACCCCATCCTCGCCCGGCATCATCACGTCCAGCACGATCAGGTCAAACTCCAGCCCGAACAGGATCCGGCGCGCATGGGCGGCGTCGCGGGCGGCAGTGACCAGAAACCCGGCGCGGACCAGAAATTTCTGCAACAGCACCCGAATGCGTTCGTCATCATCGACGATCAGCAGATGCGCGTCGTCGCTTTGCGTGGTGGCCATCAGCTTCGTCCCCGGTCCCGCAGCGCCTCGTATTGGCGGCGCATATCTTCGTCCATCATCGCCTCGAGCACTTGCCTGAATCCGGCCACTGCGACCGGGCCAGCCTTGCGATAGGCCACCCGCATCCGGTCGCGCTGTGCGTCCGACAGGCTGCGTTCCAGCACCGCCCCCACGTCAGTCAAAAACAAATGCCGTTCGCGTTTATCCTCGCGTCCCACTCTGCTTTCTACAAGACCGTCCTGCATCAGGCTGCGCAAGACACGATTCAGCGATTGTTTTGTAACGCCCAGAATTGCCAACAGATTGTTCACCGTTGTGCCCGGACTGCGGTTGATGAAATGGATGGCGCGGTGATGGGCGCGGCCATAATCCTTTTCCGCCAAAATCCGGTCCGGGTCGGCGGTAAAGCCGCGATAGGCAAAGAACATTGCCTCGATCCCCTTGCGCAGATGTTCGTCGGTCAGGAACAACAGGCCCTGTCCACCCTGCGGCGCGGATTCTTCGGCCATGTGCATTCTCCTCTGGTCTTACATCGACAATACGTCAGCCTTGTTGACATTCCAAGGCACAACAGCTATCGATTCCGCGATTTGGCGCAATATTATGGCCGAAGCGGACCTAATCGCGACACAAATGCAAAATGAAGAAGAGGTGCGATGATGTCTGGCTCTTATGATGACCGCGACGGCAAAATCTGGATGGATGGCAAACTGGTTGATTGGCGTTCTGCCAATGTGCATATCCTGACCCATGCCTTGCACTATGCGTCATCGGTATTCGAGGGCGAACGTTGCTATAATGGCAAGATCTTCAAGGGCCGCCTGCATTCCGAACGGTTGCGCTATTCAGCCCAATGCCTCGACTTTGAAATCCCCTATACGGTCGATGAGATCGAAGCCGCGAAATATGCGGTGTTAGAGGCGAACGGCTTCACTGATGCCTATGTCCGGGCCATCGCCTGGCGTGGTGTGGGCGAGGATATGGGCGTTGCGTCGAAACGTAACCCGGTCCGCATGGCCGTGGCCGCCTGGGAATGGGGCAATTATTACGGCGACGCCAAGATGAAAGGCGCAAAGCTGGACATCGCCAAATGGAAACGCCCGTCGCCCGAAACCATCCCCCATGCCGCCAAGGCCGCGGGCCTGTATATGATCTGCACCATGTCCAAACATGCAGCCGAGGCCAAGGGTTGTTCGGATGCGATGATGTTCGACTATCGCGGCTACATCGCCGAAGCCACGGGCGCGAACATCTTTTTCGTCAAGGATGGAGAGGTGCATACCCCCAAACCCGACTGCTTCCTGAACGGCCTGACCCGACAGACGGTTATCGGCATGTTGGGCGAGCGCCAGATCAAGGTCCACGAACGGCACATTATGGCCGAGGAACTTGAGGGGTTTGAACAGTGCTGGCTGACCGGCACTGCCGCCGAAGTAACTCCGGTTGGGTCGATCGGGGACTATAACTTTGAAGTCGGGGCGCTGACTCGGGATATTGCGCTGGGGTATGAGAAAGTGGTGCGGGCGTAGACTGGGTTGGTTAACTTCAAGGGCGGCGTCAAAAACCTGCCGCCCGAAGAAACAATCGTCCTTCCCGACAGCCACCCAAGAGTCCGGTGAACTCTACCTTTCGATCCGCAGCCCGGTTTCTGTGTCAAACAGGCACAAAGCCGTGCGGGCGAGGGTCAGATCCACAGCCGTTGTGCTGTCTTCGGCCATCCGGCCCGGCACCTTGGCGGTGATCGGGGTGCCGCCAAGGTTGAATGAAATATAACTTTCCGCCCTGGTATTTTCGATCATCGTGGGGGTAATCGCCAGGTCTGGCTGGCCCTGCGCGATACTGAAATGCTCAGGCCTGATCCCGGCAATAACCTGTTTGGGCAGACGGTCGCCGCCCCATCCCAGCCCCATCGGCACGGTGATCCCGCCAAACAACAGCCCGCTATTGGTCACTTCTGCCGCGATCAGGTTCATCGGCGGCGAGCCCATAAAGTCGGCGACAAAGGTATTGGCCGGGCGGTCATAGATCTCTTGCGGCGTGCCGATCTGCTGCACATGGCCGGCTTTCATGATGACAATACGGGTGGCCAATGTCATCGCTTCGATCTGGTCATGGGTGACATAGACGATGCTGGTGGTGATCTGCGGCTTGGGCACGCGGCGGATTTTTATCCCAAAGCCGATGTTTTGCGCGACGGTCATCGTGGGGTATAGCGCATAGCTCTGGAACACCATGGCGATGTCGCGATCCTTGGGCGGGACGGCGGTGACATCCTTGCCGCCGATCAACAGGGTGCCACCGCTGATTTCCTCAAGCCCGGCAATGCAGTTCAACAGGGTGGATTTGCCGCAACCGGAAGGGCCGACCAGCACCAGAAACTCTCCCGGTTCCATCGCGATAACAATTTTGTGCAACACTGAAACCGCGCCGTAACTCTTTTCCAGCGCCATGGTCTGCAGCGCGAACCCGGTCCGGGACTGATCTAAAGCCATGGCTCTTTTCCTGTGTTGGGGACGGGGCCGGTGGATGTGCGGACGATCATATCGGCCCGGACCAGAGTTTCCGTTCCGCTACAGCAACCGCGCCGCGAATGGGGTCGTTGATCAGGGCAGGGCAAACATCGCCCTTAGCGGGATCGTAGGAAAAAGGGTGCTTTACCGGAACTCGTTGGGCGCGTAGAATCTGCGCAAAGCGCAGGGGATATGATGGACGACTTCGAAAAGTTCAGATTTGTCATCCCGGCGTACAGTCCGGCAACGATGCCGCTTGATCTTTGATTGAATATTTACAGCAAATTGCCACGATCATAGGTGATCCAAACAACATTCACCTTGTCGATATCGAAAAGTCCAGCACGGCTCCCGTTTTCTTGGTGGAAAAGCGAGTAGCACTTGAAGCGCGCGAGATCAGTGCAAAAGTAGAGCGTGGCGAAGGGACGCATGATCAGACTAGGGCATCCATCGCATTGGGAAGATGCTGCGCGGGGATGCGCGAGATGCGGGCCGACCCGCGATCCTTAAGGGTCTTAACAACCGGATTCTATTGCGAATACCGATAGCTGTTGATGATCCTGAGAATATTACTGGTGTCAGGCAGGCGACGAATTTTGACGGTGAAATGATAAAAGCTGGGGGAGCTGGGGATAACCCATCCCTCCAAATGCGCGACGTTGAGGGAAAAGTGTATTCTGGCTTCACCACGAGTAAGTTGCTTGCTAGAGAAATGGGGGCGCTTCTCTATGAGCCAATTCGTGTAAATGGTATTGGGAAGTGGAACCGATCCAGTACTACAGTTGCATATTTTCTGGATTGATGCTCTCCTGTCTGTGTTCTGGGAGGAGTATTGCGATGTCGGTATCTGGGTGGAGCGGGTCGACGCTGGCGTGGGAGGGCGAGCTTGGGGCGCTGAAGGCGCGGCTTGGGCCGGTGTTCGGGCGGCCGGAAACGCGGGAGAGTTTTGGTGGCTTTGTGGACGGGCTGTTGTCGGGGGTGGCGCGCAAGACCGGCTGGCTTCTGGCCGAGCAGGCTGGCCTGGACCGACCATGGCGCATGCAGGCCCTGCTGGGACGTTCGCACTGGGATGCC
>JANOMH010000357.1:0-2888 GCA_031420215.1 Rhodobacterales bacterium
TTTCAGCCCGCGAAACGCCGAAATCACCGATTGCGCCGCCTTTTTCGTCTCGGCCAGCACCACGCCGCGCCCCTGACTGCTTTCCAGCAACTTTACAATTAGGGGCGCACCGCCGACCAGAGAGATCAGATTATCCGTATCATTGGGACTACTGGCAAAGGCCGTCACCGGCATGCCGATCTGATGCCGGGCCAGCACCTGATGGGCATGCAGCTTGTCCCGGCTGGCGGTGATGCCGACGGACCCATTGACGCAATAGGTGCCCAGTGTCTCGAATTGCCGGACCAAGGCCGTGCCATAGGGGGTGATCGACGCGCCAATCCGGGGGATCACGGCGTCATAGCGGGGCAGGACCATGCCATCGTAATGCACTTCAGGGGCGAGGGCGGAAATCGCCATATAGCAGCGGGCGGTGTCGATCACATCGACCTGATGGCCGCGCGCGGTGCCTTCCTCGACCAGTCGCTGAGTGGAATAGGTCTCTGGCTCGCGGCTGAGGACGGCAATCCGCAGCGGCCGGGGCCGGGGGACAGGCGCTTTGCCATAGACCCCGTAACTGCGCGGCGGCTGAAATGCCCGTGTCGCGGGATCGACCACCACCCGCTCGGTCAGGGCCTGACGGCCAAGCAACATCCGGTTGGTCATACCGGCCCGGTCGGTCAGGGTCAGTTCAATGGGCCAACTGACCCCGCCCACCTCGACCATCGTTTCAATCACATAGCGCCATTCGCTGGTGCCATTGGACGAGGTCACCTCGCGCCGGTCGATCACTGGTGCGGTGCAGGCGATGACGATGGCGGGCTGTCGCGGCACCGGATGCACGTTGAACTGCACCTGCGGCTGATCCGCAGGCCCAAAGGCCAGAATGTCAGAGGCATGCAGAGCGCTGGTTTTGGCACCGGTATCGACCTTGGCCCGCAGTGCTGGCAAGCCAAGTGCGGGCAGCCCAAGCCATTCCTCCCAGCCCAGGCGGATTTTTGCATCATCGGCGGACATGGCCGCTCCCTTTTCATTTCCGCCTTGTCGGGTAACAAGGTGGCGCGAAATAGGAAAGACCAGAAGACCATGACAAAACTGTTTCAGTTCACCCTGAATGCCACGGATGGCAAGGCCCGGACCGGGGTCATCGATACCCCGCGCGGGCAGATTCGCACCCCGGCGTTTATGCCAGTGGGGACGGCGGCCACGGTTAAAGCGATGCTGCCAGAATCGGTGGCCGCCACCGGCGCAGATATTCTGCTGGGCAATACGTATCATCTGATGCTGCGCCCCACCGCCGAACGGATTGCGGCCTTGGGGGGGCTGCATAAATTCATGAATTGGCCCAAACCGATCCTGACTGACAGCGGTGGGTTTCAGGTGATGTCGTTGTCGAAGCTGCGCAAAATGAGCGAGAATGGCGTGCAGTTTTCCAGTCATATCGATGGCTCCAAGCACCTGTTGACGCCGGAACGGTCGATGGAAATTCAAAAGCTGCTCGGCTCGGATATCGTGATGTGTTTTGACGAATGCCCGGCCCTGCCCGCGACGGAAAGCGAGGTTGCCGCATCGATGCGCCTGTCGATGCGTTGGGCGCAAAGGTCGCGTGATGCGTTTGGTGACAGGCCGGGGCATGCCTTGTTCGGCATCATGCAAGGCGGTGTGACGCCAGAGCTTCGGGCGGAAAGTGCCTCAAAACTCACGCAAATCGGGTTTGACGGTTATGCCATAGGTGGGCTGGCTGTAGGCGAGGGGCAAGAGGCGATGCTGGGCGTGCTGGACTATGCGCCCGACATGCTGCCCACCGATAAACCCCGCTATTTGATGGGCGTGGGCAAGCCCGACGACATTGTCGGCGCGGTGGCGCGGGGGATTGACATGATGGATTGCGTGTTGCCGTCCCGGTCGGGGCGCACCGGGCAGGCCTGGACCCGACGCGGGCAGGTCAATATCAAGAACGCCCGGCATCAGGACGACCCGCGCCCCCTGGACGAGGATTGCACCTGTCCCGCCTGTCGGAGCTATTCCCGCGCCTATCTGCATCATGTATTCCGCGCCCAGGAAATGATCTCGGGGATGCTACTGACCTGGCATAACCTGCATTATTATCAGCAATTGATGGGCGGTATGCGGGACGCGATTACAGCCGGGCGGTTCAATTCGTTTGTGAATGAGTTCAATGCGCTGCGGGCCGAAGGTGATGTAGAAACGCTGTAGGATGGGTGAAACCCACGCCTGCGTAACACCGGCTTGCGCGTGGGTTTCACCCACCCTACGCGGTGGCTGTTTTGGGCCGCTGCAACCCATGGATCGACCAATCCCGCCGCGCCGAAACCATGGCGGCAAAACTGTCCCATTCATCGCCGAAAGTATCATCCAGCCAGCGACCCAGGGCCACCCACAGCGGTAGCGCATCAAAGCTTAAGCGGCTGGTAATCCGGCACTCATGTGACACTGGTTCGGTGATGTCGATCAGCGTCATGCCAGCCTCGGAAAAGCTGCCCTCAAACCGTTCGATCAGATAGCGGCAATGGGTCAGGGGGCTATGGGCCAGAAAGGTCACGGTGACGTCGTCGTATGATCCGTCCGCCGTCCGGTAGCGCAGATAGGTAGTCAGCGGATCGTCCGGATCATGGTCATAGTCGGCCAATGTGCCGGTCCAATGGTCATCCGGGTGGCCCCCGCCAGGGATCAGCGCAGCCCAGACCTGCGCCGGGCTGGCTTTGACGCGGGATATCCGGTGGCTGACCAGCCCCAACCGCAGCGGGCTGCGGTCGGTCCAGCGGCTGTGGATCAACATATGGGCCAGCATGGCACTGGCAATGGCGGCGGCACCAAAGGCAACGCCGTGCAGGTTCATGGCCGCCGCGATGACCAGTCCGATCCCCAGCGCCTCGATCCAGCGGCGG
>JANOMH010000358.1:0-2336 GCA_031420215.1 Rhodobacterales bacterium
CGCCCAACTCACCGATACGATGGCCGCCGATGCCTTGGCGCATGTTGTGCATGGTTATCATCGGTTTAGGCGCTATGCCCCCCGCATGTTGCGGATGCTCGACTTGCAGGCAGCACCCGTGGCGGAACCCTTGATTGCCGCCGCGCAGCTTGTCATCGGCGGCGGCGGCGGCGCGGTTAACGACCTTCCTGCGTCGAGGCTCAAAATGGCACCGCCATCTCCAGGGCCAGGGACCCGGTGATCACAGGCTTTGGGAAGTGGCGGTCATGTTCCATCTGCGCGAAGCGTTCCGCTCCGGCGACATCTGGTTGGCACAATCCCGCCGCTACGCCGATCTAAAGGATGGCCTCGTGCCGATTGCCGCTGTGCAGGCGACGCCTCGACTGGTCGTGCCGTTTGACCCAGCCGATTGGCTTGCCGACCGCAAAACCCGGATGGCAAAGGCGCTGAAGCGGCTGGCACAAGCGGCCAAAGCAGGGGCCATTCCGGGTGGCAGCATCGAAGATGGCGCGTTGAAGATCGGACGATTGAGCGCCGCCGTCCCCGCTGAGGCTGAAGAACTTGCTCTCGATCTGTACAAGCGATTGCCAGATATTCGGATCACCGACCTCTTGTTGGAGGTGGATGACGCAACAGGATTTACCGAAGCCTTCACCAACATTCGTACCGGCGCACCCAGCAAAGACAGGATTGGTGTTCTGAACGTACTCCTTGCTGAAGGGTTAAATCTCGGTCTCAGCAAGATGGCAGAAGCCACTGATACCCATACATATTTCCAACTATCGAGCCTATCTCGCTGGTATGTTGAAAGCGAGGCGATGACCCATGCACTGGCCATGGTGATCGAGGCGCAATCTGCCCTGCCCATGGCCCGGTTCTGGGGTGCAGGTGTCACCGCTTCCAGTGATGGGCAATTCTTTTCCGCCGCCCGCCAAGGCGAGGCCATGAACCTGATCAATGCCAAATATGGCACTGAGCCGGGGCTGAAAGCCTATACCCATGTCTCCGACCAATTTGGGCCTTTTGCCACCCAGACCATCCCCGCGACGGTCAGCGAAGCTCCTTACATCCTTGATGGCCTGCTGCTGAATGAGGCGGGTAGAAAAGTCCGGGAACAATACGCCGACACCGGCGGCTTTACCGACCACGTCTTCGCAGTCACAGCCCTCTTGGGCTTCCGGTTCATTCCCCGCATCCGCGATCTGCCCTCCAGGCGGCTTTATGTCTTCGACCCGGCCAGCATCCCAAAGGAATTGAAGGGCCTGATCGGCGGCAAAATCCGCGAGGGCATCATCACCGCCAACTGGCCCGACATCCTGCGCAGCGCCGCCACCATGGTCGCGGGCGTCATGCCGCCCAGCCAATTGTTACGCAAATTCGCGGCCTACCCCCGCCAGCACGCGCTGGCCGAAGCCCTCAAGGAAATCGGGCGGGTGGAACGGACGCTGTTCATCATCGAATGGCTGCTCGATACCGACATGCAGCGCCGCGCCCAGATTGGTCTCAACAAGGCTGAGGCCCATCATGCCTTGAAAAACGCCCTGCGCATCGGCCGCCAGGGTGAAATCCGCGACCGCACCACCGAAGGCCAGCACTTCCGCATTGTTCAGTCCCGGCATTTGATGGATCGGGTTTAGGGTGAACCTTTCGGGTTCGATTGTCCATTGTTTGCAGATGAACTCATAGGGGGTAAGGCCTTTGAGGGTTTTCAACCTTCGCCCGAAATTGTAGGCGCTGATGAAGTTGGCGAGGTGATTTCGCAGTTGGTCGTGGTCGTCGTAGTGGAAGCGTTTGACCGTCGCTTCCTTGATCGTGCGGTTCATCCGTTCGACCTGGCCGCCATTCGGGAAAACAGTCCCCCGGACTGTTTTCTTGTCCTCACGGCTCCAAGGGTGTCTGATCTTGGTGAGCCGATGTTCGATCTGATGCTCGCGGCAGACCCGGTCAAAGATGTGCTCGAAGGCATGAATATGCCGGTCGTGATTGGTGAACTGGATACCGCCGCCATTGTCGCTCGGACCAATGGCGCAACATGGCGGCTCGGTGAGCACGATGTGGAGCCTGTAGGGCACGGCGGCGATCAGGTTGCGTAGGAAGCCTGCGGCGGCCATTTTTCCGGCCTTCTGGTGCAGTTCCACGAAAGCGAACTTGGAGGTGCGATCAATTGCGACGAAGAGATACAACTTGCCCTCAGCCGTCTGAACCTCAGCAATATCAACGTGCAAGTAGCCGAGCGGGTAGGCCTTGAACTTCTTCTTCGCAGGCTTGTCGCTATCGACCTCGGGCAGTCGGCTGATATCGTGCCGCTGCAAACAGCGGTGCAGGGATGATCGCGT
>JANOMH010000359.1:0-2394 GCA_031420215.1 Rhodobacterales bacterium
CAGTTGCGCGGGCGCCTTGGAATTCTGCGCCTCCTGTACCAGCTTGACGATCTGCGCCAGCGCGGTGTCGGCACCCACCTTTGTGGAGCGGTATTTCAACGTGCCGCTCTTGTTGATCGTGGCCCCGATCACCGTATCGCCAACCGTTTTCGTCACCGGCATCGACTCGCCGGTCAGCATCGACTGGTCGATGGTCGAGGTGCCTTCGGTCACTTCGCCATCCACCGGCAGCTTGTTGCCGGGGCGGAGCACCACGATATCGCCCAGCACCACCTCGGCGGTCGGCACTTCGACCTCGGCCCCATTGCGCAGCACGGTGGCCTTGGGCGGGGCCATGTCCAAGAGCGCCCGGATCGCTGCGGATGCCCCGGCACGCGCCCGCATTTCCAGCCAGTGACCCAGCAGGATGAACACCATGAGCACACTCGCGGCCTCGTAAAACTGCGTGCCTTCGAAAAAGAACGTGGCCCCGACGCTGAAACCATAGCCGGTGCCGACGCTAAGGACGACCAGCACCGCCATGTTCAGCACGCCGTTGCGCAGCGCTCGGTAAGCGGCCACGACAAAGGGCCAGACCGGATACAGGATTGCAGCGCTGGCGAGCAGGAACAACGTCACATCAAGGCTTAGGCCGAAAGGGGGGCCGAACAACGGCGCACCCATCCCCATCGGGGCCAGCGCAAAGATTGGCAGGGTAAAGACCAAGCAGATGATGAAGCGGTTGCGCATGTCGCGGACCATGCCCTGCATATCCATACCGGACCCGTGGCCCATCTCATGGGCCATCGCGTCCTTGGCCATGCCACTCTTTTTGTCGGCCGGGCTCTCGTCTATTGCCGCCATCGCGGCGGGCGTCATTCCGGCATGGCCCGCATGTGGGTCTTTCGAGGGCAGCGCCGCCGAGGGGACCTTTGGAGTGCCGGGAGGCACAGCTGTTCGGTCAGGCAGGCACAGATGTTTGGGCACCGTTTCGCCCCGGCAGTGGAATCCGCAAGCCTTGATCTCCGCAGCAATGTTCTCGGGGCCGGTGCGATCAGGGTCGTAAGTCACTGTGACGCTGGTGGACGCCGCCGTCATCTCGACCGCGCTCACACCCGGCAGCGCCAGCAACCGCTTTTGTACCCCGGCAAAATCGAGCACGCTGGACAGATCGGTGACGTCGAGAGTTGTTTTGCTCATGATCCATGTCCTAAAGTCATCGGGTGTGGCAAGCGCCCGAGTCTGGCGCGGCCGGGTATCAATCTGGGCGAAACAGAGGTCAAGCCGGGCCACCTCGGGGTTGCAAACAACCGATCCCCAGTGCGGCGTCGGTCATGCGGATTGACGTCGCGGGGTCGGTTTGCAGCCCGCAGATCGCGCGGATCGCATCAATGGTTTCCGGCACGACGATGGCCTGATTGTCGACCATATAGGCATAGAACAACTCGTCACCCTGCACCGTCAGCATGTCTTCCCAAACAGCCACTTCGTAGAGATCAGCGCGCTGGCGGCCGATATCCTGCATCCATTCCTTTATGGTATTGAGCGCCCCCAACCCGGCATCGCCGCGCATCAACAGGATGCGGGACGAGGCGCGAAAGGCGCGCAGCACTTCGTCGCGGTCGGCAGGCCGGGTCAGGGTGACGCTCCAGTAGTGCAGATGCCCGAGGGTTTGCGGCACCTTGACCGCCATCGTCACCAGTTCAAGATCGGGATCGACGCTTTGCGCATCCGGGCCCTGATGGCTGGGGATCGATGGCTCGGGCACCAGCGTGTTCATGATGCCGCCCATATGGCTTTCCCACGGATCGGTGGCGCGTCGCAGCAGCACACCGCGCGCTTTCAGCAACAGCCCCGCCTGTTTCAGCGCGGTCAACGTGCGCACGATTGAGGTTGTGTTACACGACACCACGCGGGTGCTTTGCCGGTTGAGCGCTGTCAGATACGACGCCTCGGCGACAAAGGAATGCCCGGTTGCGCTATGTTTCTCGCCGCCCTGCACGATGAATTTCAGCCCGGCGGATCGGTAGGCCGCGATATTGGCAGTGGCGATTGCCTTTGGTGTGGCATCGACCACCACATCAGCGACGGCCAGCAGATCGGACAGGCCGCCGCTGACCGGCAGACCCACTGCACACATCGCATCACCTGCCAAATCGTTGGCAGCGAAAATGGGATAGCCGCGCTGCACCGCCACCGCAATCCGCCAGTCCGCCGCGACATCGGCGATCCCGGCAACCTCCATATCGGGCTGCAGCGCGACGGCATCGGCCTCCCTCTTGCCGATGACGCCATATCCGTTGACGGCAACGCGCAATTTACCAGTGTTTTGCATCCAAACTATTCCTCAATCGACGCCTCGAGAACAACCCCATGCGTCGGCCGCAATTCGGTCAAACTGCCCGACACACCATT
>JANOMH010000360.1:0-4396 GCA_031420215.1 Rhodobacterales bacterium
CGCAATCTGCGGGCCAAACTGACCGCCGCAGGCTGCCCCGATGCCATTGACACAGTGCATGGGGTTGGCATCCGCATGGGGCCCTGTCAGGGGGTCCGCCAAGTGGTTTAAGGGCTTTGGTCACCGGGCGGATCAAACAGAAATGGCGCCCGACACTGGCGCTGGTGCTGGGCTTTACGCTGGCCACGGTATTGTGCCTGCCGATGGTTGGAATCATTGCGGTGCGGTTTCTGGTTCCGGCAGTGGGTTACCAAAGGGCCGTGATCGCCGTGGCGGTTGGCGTGGTTCTGGTGGTGGCAGCCGTCGGCTGGACCCTGTGGCGCGTCCTGCTTCGCCCGATCAAAGCACTGGCCTCACGCACTGAAGAGGTCAAAGCCGGGCTGCCCGGTGCACTTAACCCGCTTGACCATTATGGCACCGTCGAAATGCAGGCCCTCGGGCAGGCGATGCTGGACATGGGCCGGGTGTTGCAAGGCCGGGAGGCTGTGCTGCGGTCCTATGCCGACTATGCCACCCACGAGCTGAAATCGCCGCTGACCGTGATGCGCGGGGCCGCTGAACTGCTGGCGGGCCGGGGGTTGCGGGCAAAAGACCGCGAGCGGCTGGTCGGCCGGATTGATCAGGCCGCCGAACGGATGACAGCTTTGCTGGACGCGCAGCGCATGCTGGCGCGGGCGCAGGAACCCTTTGCCGCCGGGCATACGCGGCTCAGCCAGTTGTTGCCTAGCTTACAGCTGGAGCATCCGGGCGTCCAATTGGTCCAGGGGCCGGACGCTGATTTGCCCATGGCCGCCGACGGGTTGCGGCTCGTGCTGGGGCATTTGCTGGGCAATGCGGCCAGCCATGGGGCGACCGAGGTGCAGATCAACGCCGTCCCGGATGGGTTCGAGGTGGTCGATAACGGGCCGGGCGTGTCCGAAGGCAACCGCGCCCGGATTTTCGATCCGTTCTTTACCACGCGCCGCGAAGGCGGTGGAACCGGCATGGGCCTGCCCATCGTGCGCCGAATCTTGCAGGCGCACGGGGCCGAAATTACTTTGGCCGCCAACACGCACCAAGGACCGTCGGGCGCAAGGTTTGTCGTGACGTTTTAACCGGGTCTACTTCATCTTTTTGATCGCGGCCACGCCGCTCTTGCCCAATTCGATACTGGCAAACGGCCCGCCCACCCGGTTCAGCGACATATCCTGAGGATCAGGGGTTCCGGCACGGGCCAGAATGGTTTCGGCCAGATATTCGGCATTATCCTGCGGGCGAAAGCCCAGAAACGGCACGCGGGCATTGCTGACCGGGGCGCGGGTATTGGCGGACACGCCGTAAGCGACGGTAAAGCCGACAGTGGGCGTGTCGATGGACCGTTCGACCAGCTGGATCATGTCGGCGTGGGACAGCCATGTGCCCAAGGCACGGGCATTCTGCGGCTCTGGCGTGCAGGACAGGATCCGCAAACACACGGCCTCAACGCCACGCTTTTCCCAATACATCCGGCCCAGATCCTCGGCGAAACACTTGGCTAGGCCATAGAACGTGTCTGGCCGGTGCGGCACTTCGGTATCGATCCCGGCATTGGTCGGATACATGCCAACCGCATGGATTGAACTGGCGTAAACCACCCGGCGCAATCCGTGTTTGTAGGCGGCCTCCCAGACGTTATAAGCGCCAACAAAGTTCGGCCCCCACAGCTCCTCAAACGGCTTTTCATCGACAACTGCCCCGAAATGCACCACCATTTCGGCCCCTTCCAGCAACGGGCCGATCTGGTCCATCTGCGCCACATCGGCCTGCGCATAGGTTTCATTCGGAAACAGATCATCGGGCGCGGGCAGGATATCGGTAGAGAGCAATTCATCTGCCAGCTTGGACAATGGCCCCCGCAGCGATGTTCCCAGCGACCCGCGCGCCCCAGTCAGAACGATTTTCTTCATTTTTTCAGCCCTCTATCAGATAATCGCGCGTTCCAACAACGGTTCGTTGCGGGCAATCCGGCCATAGCCCAGATCAGACATATCTAACGTCCGATATTGGCCATAACAAATCAGTTCCGCCAGCCCACGGCCCATGGCGGGCGATTGCTGCAAGCCATGGCCGGAAAAGCCGTTGGCAAACAAAAAATTGGACACCTGCGGATGCGGGCCGACAATCGCGTTCTGGTCCAGCGTGTTAAAGTCATATTGCCCGGCCCAGGAGTTAATCAGCTTGACCCGCTCAAACGCAGGCACCCGGGTGGCAATGGCAGGCCAGACTTTGTTTTCCCAAATCTCATGATCCATGCGGAAATCGTCAAACGCCACAGCCGGGTCGCCATCATCTGGCGGGCAGCCGGCCATATAATAGCGGCCATCGGTGCGGACATGCACGCCAGAGGGGTCAATCGTCAGTGGCAGGTCTTGGCCCAAGGGTTCGGCGGCGTCGAAAATGAATGTAAAGCGGCGGCGCGGTTCGATGGGGATATCCAGCCCGGCCATGCGGGCGGTGACAGAACCGCGCGGGCCAGAGGCGTTGATGATGATATCCGCGCCAATCATTTCACCGCTGGCCAAGGTCACGCCAGTGACTTTATCCGCGTGCCGGGTGATCCCGGTGACCTCGTTCTGCACATATTCCGCCCCGTATTGCCGGGCCTTCTTGCGGAACCAATCGAAAATCGTGCCGCCGTCAAAATAGCCCTCGTTCAGCGGGTTATGCGACCCCAGAATGATCCCGTCCAGATTGTAAAACGGATACTCCGCCGCGATCTGATCCGGAGTCATGATCCGTGTGCCCGCCCCCAGCCGGACCTGCATGGCGGCATTGTCGATCAGCACATCGGCAAAGGCTTGGGTATCGGCCAGGTAGAGATAGCCAAAATCATGCAAACGGATTTTGGGGGCGCTGTCGTCTTCCATGAATTGGGCGAAATTATGAATGAAATCTGCGCCAAACTGACTGATCTTGATATTTATTTCTGACCCGAACTGTTGGCGGATGCAGGAATTGGTGTGGGTAGTTGCAGCGAACTCATAGGTCGGGTCACGCTCGACCACCAATATCCGGCCCTGAAAATCAGGGTTCCGGGCGGTCCAGAATGCGGCAGATGATCCGATCATCGCGCCCCCAATGATGACCACGTCGTAATGTGAATGGGTGGGGATTGTCGGAAGCAGGGCCATCAGTCGTGTCTCGCTTGGTCAATTTCGCTGTCGGTCAGGCCATAGTTGTCGCGGGCGGCGGCAGCAGAAATATAGCCCAGCCGCAGATCGCGGATCACCGCAGAACGGTCGCGGTTTTTGGGATCACCTGTGCCACCGCCACCGGGAAAGGCCATCAACACGCGCTGGCCCTGCGGCACGGAAAACCGGCCCTTGCCGCCTTTGACCGTTCCATCCGACAGAGTCAGGCTTGTGGATGCTCCGGGCCCACCGTGGTCACGACCACGGGCGGGATGATCGACACGGTCAAACATAGCTGAAAAATCAAAGACATGGCCGTCGCGGGCGCCTACTTCCATATACTGACCCAGCCCGCCGCGATACTGCCCTGCGCCACCGGAATCGGGGCGCAACTCCTTGCGCCAGATGATCACCGGCCCGGCATGTTCCGTCGCCTCAACCGGCATGGTCATCACGCCCGAGGGGAAAGCCGTGGCATTCAGTCCGTCCAAAGTAGGCCGCGCCCCCGCCCCGCCCGAGTTGAAACACAGCACCTCGGCCCGCCGCCCCGGCCCGTTGGGGCGCAGCGAGACCTGAAAATTGCACAATGCCCCCGCCCCTTCGGTGGGCACAGTCTGGGGCAGGATCTGGTCCAGGGCACCATATACCGTGTCAGGAATCAAATGGCCGATCACATGGCGCAGCGCCACCGGGGCGGGGCGGGTGGCGTTGACGATGCTGCCTTGGGGCGCGGTAATGACGAACGGCGCCAGGCTGGCGGTGTTGTTCGGAATCTCTGGTGCGATGGCGCATTTCAGCGCGTAACAGGCATAGGCCTTGGTATAAACCAGCGGCACGTTAATCCCCTTGGGGTCGATCCCACTGGTGCCGGTGAAATCGGCGGCGATGTGGTCAGGGTGGACGGACACTGTAACGCAGAGGTCTATCGGCGTGGCAAAACCGTCGATCCGCATGCTGGCACTGGCCTGCCGTTGGGCTGGGTTCAGGGCCGCAATCCGATCCAAGGTGGCGCGGCGCGAGTTTTCCAGAATGAAAGCTGCAATCTGCGCCAGGTCAGGGATCGCATATTCGGCAAGCATGTCTGACAGTCGGCGCTGGCCAATCTCGTTGCAGGCGGCAAGTGCATAAATATCGCCGATCAATTGATCCGGTTCGCGGGTGTTGATCCGCAACAGGCTGACAAGGGTCTGATCCACCACACCTTGATCCGCAAACCGCATGATCGGGATTTGAATCCCTTCCTCGTA
>JANOMH010000361.1:0-7054 GCA_031420215.1 Rhodobacterales bacterium
CCCAAAACCCGCGCCAGATCATTATTCACCGCAATCAGCGCGGGCGCTGTGACCGGGGTCGGCGGCAGGGCCGAAAACATCCGGGCAGGCAGCCGGGCATAGGAGTTGTCAAAGGGAATGTGCAGGGTCATGACCTTGATATAGGGTGTCACAAGACATCCGTCATCAGCACCGTGTCGGGACGCGGCGCAAATCCGACGCGGGCGCAAAACCGGGCAGATGTGACGTCAGCATGGTCCAACCGCACATGCAGCGCCTTTAGCCCATTCTGCGTCAGGCTGACCGCGATGGCATGCAACACCTCTGTGCCAATCCCGCGCCCGCGCACTGTCGGACGGACAAATATCTCATTCACGAAACCTTCCAGCCCGGCAAGATCAACCGACCAGCCAAAGCTGATCAGAACATAGCCCAAAGGCGCGCGCTGCGGCCCGATCAGCCAGACCGCGCCATGCGGACTGCCATTCAAGAGCGGTTCTGCAGCGCGGCGGCGGTGGGTGTCGTCATGGGTCAGGGCGACCTCAAGGTGGAACCGCTCCATCAATGACAACAGCCGGTCAAGGTCGTCAGGCCCAGCCAGATGAACAGCCGTGGTCACAACCGGGCCAGCCGTTCGGCCAGCAGGGCATAAAAGCCTTCGGCCGCAACCACCCCGATGAACAGCGCGTTTTTGAGCCGATCCGTCACGCCCCACCAGTCGGCCACGGTCATGCCAAGGGTCAGGTCGGACTGGGTCTCAATTTCAACATTGATCAGCCGGCCGGTAAACAGTTCGGGCCGGATCAGATAGGCAATGACGCAGGGGTCATGCAGGGGCGCGCCTTCGGACCCGTATTTTTCCATGTCGAAGCGCTCGAAAAAGTCGGTCCAGGCCGCGACCATATCGCCGACTTTGGTGCCCATGGCGCGAAAGGCGTCAACCCGGTCCTTCGTTGTCAGGGCCTTGTGGGTCACATCCAGCGGCATCACGGTCAGCTTGACGCCAGATGTGAACACGATTTTGGCGGCGTCGGGGTCGACATAGATATTGAATTCGGCGGCGGGGGTGATGTTGCCCACCTCGAAATAGGCGCCACCCATCAGGACAATTTCCTGCACGCGACCGACAATGTCAGGGGCTTTTTGAAAGGCGGTTGCGATATTGGTCAGGGGCCCAAGCGGGCACAGGGTGACGGTGCCGGGGGATTCGCGACGCAGGGTTTCGATGATGAAATCAACCGCATGCTGGGGTTGCAGCGGCATGGTCGGGTCATCCATCTGCGGGCCGTCCAACCCGGTTTTGCCATGCACATGTTCAGCCGTGACCAGTTTACGCTTCAGCGGGGTATCACAACCGGCGAAAACCAGCATCTCGGGCCGACTGGCCAGTTCACAGATGATCCGGGCATTGCGAGAGGTCAAAGCCAGGGGCACATTGCCTGCAACCGCTGTAATCCCCAGCACTTCGATCTCTTCGGGCGAAGCGAGGGCCAACAGAATTGCTACAGCATCATCCTGTCCGGGGTCGGTGTCGATAATGATCTTGCGGGGGGGCATAAGATTTCCTTTGGGCGTCGCGGCTGAGAATACCAAATCAGCAATCGTGGCCGGAATCCAGATGCGGCAACCCGCCGCGCCGATTCCGTCGATATGGCAAGGGTTTGCCGATTTGGAACGTGGACTTAAGGGCTTTGTCGCCGACCAGAAGGGTCACAATTTTTCCGGCGAGTAATGGCTTGGCAGGATCGCCGGTTTTGGCGGGGGCGCGCTGAAATCGGGGCGTAATCCCGGTGTCCATGGCATCAACGGGCCGCCGACGGTTTGATGCGCACAGAAGGCGTCCTGCCTTCGCACATGTCCAAAAACAGGAGTCGACAAGATGACCATGAAATCCTTTGTATTCGCGCCTTTGGCAGCCCTTACCCTTGGCCTTGCCGGGGCGGCAGTCGCGCAGGATGTGGATGCGGCCATCGATACAAACGGTGACGGGATGTACAGCTTTCCCGAACTGACCGTGGCCTATCCAGATATGACCGAAGAAGTGTTCACCACGATGGACACTTCGGGCGACGGTCTGTTGGATGCCGCCGAAGTGGCTGCCGGCGTGGAAGCCGGAACCATCGTTCCGGCACAATAAGGCTAAGCCTGCCCCCCAAGGGGGGATAGGGTTACGTCTGGGCGACCTCCGCAACATCCCCAAATGCGCGGGGGTCGTTTCCTGACTGGCCTATTTTGCCGGTGTGCCGCGCGACAGAGCCGCCACGCCGGTCCGGGCCAGTTCGATCAGGCCCAGCGGACGCATCAGTTCGGCAAAAGCATCCAGCTTTTCCGAGGTGCCAGTCATTTCAAACACAAATGACTCCAGCGTCGAATCCACGACATTGGCGCGAAAGATATCAGCCAGCTGCAGTGCCTCGACCCGGGCCTCGCCTTTGCCTGCGACCTTGAACAGTCCCAGTTCGCGTTCTACCGCGGGGCCTTCAACCGTCAGATCATGCACTTCGAATACCGGAATGATCCGGCCCAGTTGCGCCTTGATCTGCTCGATCACATGCGGCGTGCCTTTGGTCACAATGGTGATGCGCGACCGATGCCCTTCATGATCGGTTTCCGCTACTGTGAGGCTCTCGATATTGTATCCCCGCCCGGAAAACAGGCCGATGACCCGGGCAAGAACACCGGGTTCGTTTTCCACAACCACCGCCAGCGTGTGCCGTTCGATGGCGTCCGAATGGGTGGAACGCAGGTTATAAGCGGAGTGGCTGGTGGCGCCTTTGGCGATGTTCAGGGTGGTCATTGGGACTACTTTCAAGTTGTCGATAAGCGCTTGTAAGAGGGCTAAGATTTTTGCCAAAAATCTTGGCAAAAATTTTCCTGGAAAATTTTTACACCAGCACCCCGCCCCCAACCCCGATCGCGTCCTTGGTCGAGGCCTCGCCCAACAGCATTTCGTTGTGCGGTTTGCCCGAGGGGATCATCGGGAAGCAGTTTTCGTGCTTGACGATGGCGCAATCGAATATGACCGGGCCTTTATGGGTGATCATTTCCATGATCGCGTCGTCCAGCGTGTCGGGGTCGGTGCACAGTATCCCCTTGGCCCCGAAGGCTTCGGCCAGTTTCACGAAATCAGGAAGGGATTCCGACCAAGACTGTGAATAGCGTTCGCCATGCAGCAGTTCCTGCCATTGCCGCACCATGCCCAGCCGTTCGTTGTTCAGGATGAACTGCTTGACCGGCAGGCGATACTGCACCGCCGTGCCCATTTCCTGCATGTTCATCAGCCAGGATGCTTCGCCCGCGACATTGATGACCAGCGCATCTGGATGGGCCATCTGTACGCCGATCGAGGACGGAAAGCCATAGCCCATGGTCCCAAGGCCGCCGGATGTCATCCAGCGATTGGGCTCTTCGAACCGCAGATATTGTGCCGCCCACATCTGGTGCTGGCCAACTTCGGTACAGATATAGCGGTCGTATTTTTTCGTCAAAGCCTCCAGCCTGGACAAAGCATATTGCGGCCGGATCACCCTGCCGGTCTGCTTGAAGCCAAGGCAGTCAATGGCTTGCCAACCCCGGATTGTTCCCCACCAGTCGGCAACATCGGCTTTTGCCGTGACCGATCCACCCGCTTTCCAGACCGCCAGCAGGTCCTCCAGCACATGCGCCACGTCGCCTTGAATCGGAATATCGACGCGGATCACCTTGTTGATGCTGGATGCATCAATATCGATATGCGCCTTCTTCGATCCTGGGCTGAACGCATTCAACCGCCCGGTGATCCGGTCATCAAACCGCGCCCCGATGTTGATCATCAGGTCGCAATCATGCATGGCCATATTGGCCTCGTACAACCCGTGCATCCCCAACATGCCCAGCCAGTTATCGCCGGATGCAGGATAGGCCCCCAGACCCATAAGGGTCGAAGTGATCGGGAAACCCGTCGCCGCGACCAGTTCACGCAACAAGGCCGACGCGCGCGGCCCGGAATTGATCACCCCGCCGCCGGAATAAATAACCGGGCGTTTGGCGGTCTCCATCGCGCGGGCCAATGCCGCAATCGACCCCGTATCGCCCTTCAGCCGGGGTTGATAGCGCGATGGTTTCGCCCCTTTTTCGGTGTAAACACCGGTCGCAAACTGCACATCTTTTGGAATGTCGATCAAGACGGGACCGGGCCGGCCGGATGTGGCGATGTGGAACGCCTCGTGCAATGTGGCGGCCAGTTTATCGGTGTCTTTGACCAGCCAGTTATTCTTGGTGCAGGGGCGGGTGATGCCGATTGTATCAGCCTCCTGAAACCCATCCGTGCCGATCATGAATGTCGGAACCTGTCCGGTCAGAACCAGAATCGGGATCGAATCCATCAGCGCATCGGTCAGGCCGGTGACCGCGTTGGTGGCTCCGGGGCCGGATGTGACCAGTGCAACGCCGATCCGCCCGGTTGACCGAGCATAGCCCTCTGCCGCGTGCACCGCCGCCTGTTCATGCCGGACCAGAATGTGCTGGATGTCGTTCTGCTGGAAAATCTCGTCATAAATCGGAAGCACGGCCCCGCCGGGATAGCCGAATATCGTGGTCACGCCCTGATCTTTCAGGGCCAGAACCACCATTTGCGCACCGGTCATTTCGCGGGTCATGTCATTCTCTCCGTATTCAGCTTTGGGCATAAAAAAACCCCCGGTTTTCGGGGGCGCATGGGAACCGTTATGGTCAACCGTTACCGGCCCATGCGCTGTCGTCTTACAAGTACAAGATTAGGGGCCATTCGCGGCGGTCCTTGCTTGGTGGGCCTTTATTTGTGCGGCAGACTTTACACGGGACGCCAGCAACGTCAACCAAGGTTTGCGGATAAAATGTCGCGGACGGGGGAATTTTCGCAACTTTCTTTCGGCAGATGGGCAAATTGCCCAACCTACCTGACCCTGATGGGCAAATTGCCCATCCTACCTGACCCTGATGGGCAAATTGCCCATCCTACGCCAGTTGCAACAAATCCCAGCGATTGCCAAACGGATCGACCCAAACTGCGACTGATCCATAGGATTCATGGCGGGGCTCTTCTTCAAAATGCACCCCGGCCGCGACCAAGCGGGCGTGATCGGTAGCAAAGTCATCGGTATGCAAGAAGAACCCGACCCGGCCCCCGGTCTGGTTTCCGATAGCCGCCACTTGTGCCGGAGTATCGGCGCGGGCCAGTAAAACAGCGGTCTGCGCACCTGACGGCGCAACCATCACCCAGCGCTTGCCGTCGCCAAGGTCGATATCAGCGCGCAGGTCAAAGCCCAGTTTGCCGACATAAAACGCCAGCCCGGCGGCATAGTCCGGCACGACAAGCGTGAAGGCATGCAAATGCACCGCGACTTAGCGGCCCATACCGTCAGGCAGCTGGATGCGGGCCACTTGTTCTGCAATCGGGTCCAGCAACAGCGGATGCAGGTCGGCGGCGAAATGGGCCGGGTCATCCATCCGCTCCCACTTGCCGGCGCGATAGATTTCCAGCGGGGCGAACTTGGCCTTGTAGCCCATCTTTTGGCTGCCGGGGACCCAATAGCCCAGATAGACATAAGGCAGACCCAGTTCCCGGGCGATGGCGATGTGGTCCAGGATCACATGGGTGCCCAGCGAATCCTTGTCATGGTCGGGGTCAAAGAATGAATAGACCATGCTCAGCCCGTCATCGAGGATATCGGTCAGGCAGACGGCCCGCAGTCCGGCGCGGTCAACGGCCAGTTCATCGCGGCGCGGCCCCGGTTTGGCCGCCGGATCGGTATATTCGATCAGCCGGGTGCGAACCGGGGTTTCCTCGACCATTGCGGCAAATTCGAACAGGTCCATATCGGCCATGCCGCCTGCCGCGTGGCGGCTGTCCAGATAATCGCGGAAAAGCGCGAATTGTTCCTCGGTCGCCCAGGGCGAGGAGGCTTTGCGCCGCAGTTGCGCGTTGCGCCGGGCGACACGGGTCTGGCCTTTGGTCGGTACAAAATCAGCCACCCGGATCCGGGCCGACAGGCAAGAGGCGCAGTCGGCGCAGGACGGGCGGTAGAGCACATTCTGTGACCGGCGAAACCCTTGTTTGGACAAAGAATCGTTCAGCCGCTCGGCACTGTCGCCCTGCAAGGCAGTGAACAGCTTCCGCTCCATCCGGCCCTCAAGATAGGGGCAGGGCTGGGGGGCCGTCACATAGAATTGCGGCGCGATGGGCAGCGTATGGCGCATGGATCTTCCGGTCTTGCTGACGTGCAGGTTAGCAAGAGGTCGGGTCTGCGCCAAGCCCTTGGTTTACAGAACGGTTACCAACAGGGGGGTCACCTTCCGGGCCGGTTGATCGCTGCGGTGTTCAGGATCATGTCAGTCAGCCCCTGCCGCCGCGCCGTGACGCACATCATCACGACGGAAATCAACTGCAACGGGGCAATCGCTACACTGGCCGAATAGCCCATTGTATGCCAGAACGCCGTGCTGCCGGACAGTTTATAGCCGTCCGCGTCGCGCAACTGGATCGCCATCAGCGCCATGCCCCAGGTGGCCGATCCGGCTGACAGGGTGAACCAGCGATAGAAAAAGCCGATCACCAGCATGAACACCGGGAAAAAGAACAACGCCGCAAAGGCGGTAAAGGGCAGCAGGATCGCGCTGAGAATGCCGATCAGGACCATGTCGATGACCCAGGCGATCAGCCGTTTGGTGCGGATGCCTGCATAGAAATCGGCGCGGGACGACGGGTCTGGCAGGCCCTGGGAGCGGGGATAAGCGGTCATGGCGGGGCCTTTCATCGGGAAAAAACGGCGGTCTCAGTCGGGGCCGCCATTGGGTTGATCAATCAGCCTGCGTTACCCAGGTCAGGATCCATCGCGCCCGAGGCCGACCTGCGCGCCCGGTCATCCATGAACCGGTCGAATTCGGTCTTGTCGCGGGCATCACGCAGCCGGGCCAGAAATTCCTGAAACGACTGATGCTCGCTTTCGAGCCGCGCCAGCATGTCGGTTCTGTAGGCGTCAAAACTGGCGTTCCCAGACGATGGAACTACCACCGGAGCGACGCTTTCGGACGCGATTTTGGTGTCTTTGCCGGACCG
>JANOMH010000362.1:0-8144 GCA_031420215.1 Rhodobacterales bacterium
CCGATCCCTGCAATCATTCCCATTCGCGCAACCGGGCGACATAGCGGGCCATCGTGTCGATCTCGATATTGCAGAAATCGCCCAAAGCGACGGCCCCCCAGGTGGTGGCCAGCTTGGTATGAGGGATAAAATTCACCCCAAAATCCCGGCCATCAACAGCGTTCACCGTCAAAGACGTGCCGTTCAGCGCCACCGACCCCTTGGGGGCAATGAACCGGGCCAAAGCTTCGGGCGCACGAAACGTCACCCTTGTGCTGTCGCCCTCCACCCGCAACCCCACCACTTCGGCCACGCCATCGACATGGCCCGACACGATATGGCCACCCAGCTCATCGCCGACTTTCAACGCGCGCTCCAGATTGATCCGCATCCCGACCGGCCAGTGATTGCGGCCAATATTGGTCACGCCGACGGTTTCCGCCGAAATCTGCACATCGAACCAATTCTGCGGCTCGCGGCCAAGGGCGACAACTGTCAGGCACACCCCGTCACAGGCAATCGACGCGCCGATATCAATCCCGGCCACATCATACCGGGTGGCGATCCGGGCACGCAGATCACCCTGCTGCTCAGTCGCCAGAATAGTGCCGATATCGGTAATAATGCCCGTGAACATGCCTGGTTTCTCCTGTTTACCAAAGCCTAACGCCGGGCGGGTTAAGGTTCAAGCCACAGGGCGAAAACTGCCTGTCGCCCCTCAGCCATATTTGTGCCAAAACATGCTGCTACATGCGATCAAGGAAACCACAGGGCCCACAGGACCGAACGTGACTGACCCCGCCAGCAAACGCTTTTTGTTCCTGCAAGGACCACACGGGCCGTTTTTCGCGCGGCTTGGCAAAATGCTGCGTGTTGCAGGAGCACAGGTCTGGCGGGTGGGCTTTAATGCAGGCGACCGGGCGTTCTGGTTCCGGGGGCCAGGCTATATCGCCTACCGGGACACGCCCGACAACTGGCCCGGCACTATCGCCGCCCTGATCGCGGAACATCAGATCACCGACATTCTGCTTTACGGCGACACAAGGCCAATCCATGCACAGGCCATTATCGCCGCCCGCGCCGCCGGGGTCACTGTGCATGTATTCGAAGAGGGGTACATGCGGCCCTATTGGGTCACCTATGAACGGGGCGGATCAAACGGCAATTCCCGACTGATGGACATGACCGTGGCGCAGATGAAACATGCGCTGGAACTGTCCGACCTGGATGTGCCAGAACCGCCCGCGCATTGGGGTGACATGCGCCACCACGTCTTTTACGGGGCGATCTACCATTGGTTCGTGCTGTTCCGCAACGGCGACTACCGGCATTTCCGGCGGCACCGTGACCTGCCTTTGGCAACCGAAACCATGTTGTATACCAAACGGTTGCTGCTGATGCCATTTCTGGCGCTGGACCGGAAAATCGCCACGGCGCGGATCAAATATGGCGGCTTTCCCTATCATCTGGTGCTGATGCAGCTGGAACATGACGCCAGTTTCCGGATGCATTCGACCTTTACCACGATGGAGGAATTCCTGACCGTGGTGACTGACGGTTTCGCCAAGGGCGCGCCACGACACCACCATCTGGTGTTCAAAGCGCATCCGTTGGAAACCGGCCGGTCGCCGCACCAGCGGATCATCCGGGAATTGGCCCGCCAACATGGGGTTTCAGAGCGCATCCACTATCTGCGCGGCGGCAAACTGGCCCGGCTGCTGGATCAGGCGCGCACGGCAGTGACGGTCAATTCCACTGCCGCCCAACAGGTGCTCTGGCGCGGAATTCCGCTGAAAATCTTTGGCCGGGCAGTTTATGGAAAACCCGAATTCGTCGCCAGCCAGCCGCTGCCCGAATTCTTTAGCCAGCCCAAACGGCCCGATACCCGCGCCTACAAAGACTATCGGCGGTATCTTTTGGAAACCAGTCAGGTGCCGGGGGGGTTCTATTCCGCCGGCGGGCGCAGACAGCTTCTGCGGCAGGTGGTCGATATGATGCTGGCAGAAGAAGACCCCTATGACGCGCTGAAACTGGGCAAAGCTGCCCCCCGGCAACCGCTGCGGGTGGTGAAATAGCCCCCTCCCCAGCTTCTTTTGGCCCTTAAATATCCCCGCCGGAGGCTCCGGCCTTGCCAGTTAAAGCGGCCCATCAGATACACAAGCAATCCGCACGCCTTGCATGTGCAAACGGCCAATCCACAACACGTGGCACCCGGTCTTGGTATTTCACTCCCCAATCGCGGCAGTGACGCAACACATCCGGCCCGCCGCCCGGCACACTTTCCCCGCGACTAGCTTTTGTCGCTGGATTCCACTACCTTACCTCAAAATACGGCCAAAAAGACGACCCGAGGCAGACATAACAGGTCGAGGAGACCCGTGCAGTGACACCGAAATCTTTGCGCATCGCGCGGGGGCTTGCCGCCCTTGCTGCCTTGGCCCTTGTGGCTGCTTGTGGCCTGCCGCGCCCCGGCCCGAACCGTAACGAGATCTTTGCGGGGTCGGTGCAACAAGAAGGCGACGCCTTTGTCCTGACTGTCGACGACCGGATCAACCGGATCGCCAGCGTTGCCCCGGCGTTGGGGTTTAGTGCTGAAATGAACAATGCGGGGCTGGTCGGGTCCGACACGATCCAGCCCGGCGACGTGCTGTCGCTGACGATCTGGGAAAATGTCGATGACGGGCTTTTGGTCCCCACCGGGCAGAATGCCACCGTGCTCAGCGAAGTGCAGGTCGATGGCGAGGGGTTCATCTTTGTGCCCTATGCGGGGCGGGTCCGGGCTGCCGGCAATTCGCCCGAAGCAGTGCGCCGGATCATTGCCACCAAGCTCGAGGAACAGACCCCCGATCCACAGGTGCAGGTCTCGCGGCTTGCCGGTGATGGCACCACCGTTTCGGTCGTAGGCTCGGTCGGGGCGCAGGGTGTCTATCCGATTGAACGGCCCACCCGGACCCTGTCGGCGATGCTGGCGCGGGCCGGAGGCGTCACGATCCAGCCCGAGATTGCGCAGGTCACGCTGGTGCGGGCCGGGCATTCCGGCTCGATCTGGTTCGAGGATCTGTTTTCCGGCCCCGGACAGGATATCGCCCTGCGCGGCGGTGACCGGATCATCGTCCAAGAGGATACCCGCACCTTTACAGCCCTTGGGGCCACCGGCCAACAAAACCGGGTGCCGTTTGAATCGCAGGCTATTTCCGCGATCGAGGCCATCGCTCAGGTTGGTGGCCTGCTGACCGCCGCCGCCGATCCGACCGGCGTCTTCGTGTTCCGCAATGAGCCCGAGGCTATTGCCCGCCAGTTGGTGGGCCGCGATGACCTGACCGGGACACAGCGCGTGGTCTATGTCCTCGATCTTACCCGCCCGAATGGCATGTTCATGGCCCGCGATTTTGCGATCCGCGATGGCGACACCGTCTATGTGACCGAAGCGCCGTTTGTCACCTTCAACAAGACCATCGCTGCGATTACTGGCACTCTGGGTGCGGTTGATACAGCCACGACCCTCGGCGTGGCGGCTGGCGGCTGACGCCATGCCTGACACCGAGACATCCGCCGCCGCCGGGCCATCCCGGCGGCGGCTTTATGTCTATAACGGCGGCTTTCTGACCCAGACCCGGCTGCGCCGTATTCTGGACTTGTCCGGCTACGCCATCCGGCTCGGCCTGTCCGGCCCTGCTGACATGGTCGGCGTCTGGGGCCAAAGCCCGACCAGTTCGCGCGGGCTGGTGGTGGCGGCCCGGCGCGGCACGCCGGTTTTGCGGGTCGAGGATGCATTTTTGCGTTCGGTCCTGCCGGGGCGCAGCGGATCGCCGCCCGTGGGGTTGTTTCTGGACCGGCGCGGGCTGCATTTCGATCCGGCGCAACCGTCCGATCTTGAGGTGATACTGGCCACGCATCCGTTGGATGATGCAATGCTTTTGGCCCGGGCTGCCGCCGGGATTGAGCAGATGCAGCAGCAACATCTGACCAAATACACCGGGTTTGTCGTATCAGAGCCGGACCCAATGCTGCTAGGTTGTGTCCTTGTCATCGATCAGACGGTCAATGACGCTTCAGTGCGGGCCTCGGGGGCTGACCGTTCGACGTTTCTGCATCTGCTGAATTTGGCGCGTTCCGAGCATCCCAACGCCCGGATACTGATCAAGTCCCACCCCGAAACCAGCGCCGGGCATCGGCGAGGCTATTTTTCGGCGGCGGATTGTGATGCAAGAACAGTGCTTTACACCCGGCCCACCTCTCCCTGGGAACTTTTGGCTGGGGCGCGGGCGGTTTACACGGTCAGTTCGCAATTTGGGTTCGAGGCGATTTTGGCTGGCCACCGCCCGGTTGTCCTCGGTCAGCCATTCTACAGCGGCTGGGGCCTTTGCGACGACCGAAAGCCTTTGGCAAGGCGGTCCAGGCCCTTGAGTAAGCACCAGATTTTTGCCGCAGCGATGATCCTGTATCCGCAGTGGTATGATCCCTATCACGACCGACTATGCAGCTTTGAAGTGGCTCTTGGAACATTGGCCGCCGAAACCCGCTGCTGGCGCGAGGATCATCAGGGCTGGGTTGGCACGGGAATGCGGTTGTGGAAACGCGGGCCGCTGCAACAATTCTTTGGTCAGCATAAGCGGATGATGTTTCGGGATAAGATCACTGAAAAGCCAGCCCGCCCGCTGATGGTCTGGGCCGGGAAAACCACCCCTCAGCTTGACAACATGGGGGCAAGCCGCGTCGAAGACGGCTTTCTGCGGTCGCGCGGCCTCGGCGCAAACCTGATCCCGCCGCTGTCATTGGTCTGCGACGATCTGGGGATTTACTACGATCCGACCCGCGAGAGCCGGCTGGAACGGCTGATTGCAGCCTCGGTCAACCTGTCCGATCACGGCCGCACCCGCGCCACCAAGCTTATTGCCGGCTTAACAAACGCGGGCCTGTCGAAATACAATCTGGGCGGGGAGGGGCTGCCGCTGAACCTGCCCAAAGGGCACATAATCCTTGTGCCCGGACAGGTCGAAGATGACTCCTCGATCCGTTTGGGAACCACGACAATCAAAACCAACTTGGCCCTGCTTCAGGCCACCCGCGCGGCCAACCCGAACGCAATACTCCTGTATAAACCGCACCCCGACGTTGAGGCGGGATTGCGCAAGGGGGCAGTGCCGCAGGCCGTCGAATTCGCCGATGCAGTCCTGCACAACACCGATGTCATGGCCGCTTTGGCCGTGGCAGACGAGGTCTGGACCATGACCAGCGCCCTGGGGTTCGAGGCGTTGTTGCGCGGGATCAAGGTCACCTGCCTGGGCGCGCCCTTCTATGCCGGATGGGGTCTGACCACCGACCACATGCCGTTAGACAGGCGGACCGCCCGACCCGACGTCATCGCCCTGACCCATGCCACGCTGATCGACTATCCGCGCTATTTCGACCCCGTCACCCGCCGCCCCTGCCCGGTCGAAGTAGTGGTTGACCGGCTGGCCTGCGGGCAAATCCCCCGCCCCGGACGGTTCAACCGCAGTATCGCCAAGCTGCAAGGTGTATTCGCGACTTACGCGAGCTTGTGGCGATAAGCCTTTGATATATATTATTGACGCAGCCAACGCTGCATCACATCGCCGCCGGTTTTCTGCACATCCGCCAACCTGAATCGCGGTGCATCGGCCAACTGTTCCACCCCCAAAGCTGCCAGCGCCGGGGTTCCTTCGGCCCCGATCAACACCCCGGCAGAAAACACCACCAGCTCGTCAACCAACCCGGCAGAAAGCAACGAGGCGGCCAAGCCGCCGCCCCCTTCGCACAGGACACGGGTTAGTCCGGCAGTGGCCAAGGCTGCCAAGGCAGAGGTCAGATTCACCGCACCACTCAGAATTTCACACGGAAAACAACGCGCCCCAAGCGCCTGCCACACGGCAACGCGGGCCCCATCCGCGTCGGCCCCATGGCAAATCCACAGCGGCACCTGCCCCGCCGACCGGGCCAAAGCGCCATCAACCGGAAGGTCCAACCGGCGCGACACCACCACCCGCACCGGCTGGTGGTCAATTCCCAGATCCCGCACGGTCAACAGCGGATCATCCGCCCGCGCCGTGCCCGCGCCCACCATCACCGCATCATGGCGCGCGCGCAGCATATGCACCGCGCGGCGGGCTTCGGGGCCGGTAATCCACTGGCTTTCCCCAGTGGCGGTGGCAATCCGGCCATCAAGGCTAAGTGCCAGTTTTAACGTAATAAAAGGCCGGTTCATCGTCACGCGGGACAAAAAGCCCACATGATCAGCCCGCGCCGCAGCCTGTTGACAGCCCAGATCAACCTGCACCCCTGCCGCCCGCAACAGCGCCATCCCGCGCCCCGCGACTCGGGGGTCGGGGTCGCCGATGGCTACAACAACGCGGCCCACGCCAGCCGCAATCAAGGCTTCGGCACAGGGCGGGGTCTGGCCGTGATGGGCACAGGGTTCCAGCGTAACATAGGCAGTTGCACCCCGCGACAAGGGCCCGGCCTGCAGCAGTGCCTGGGTTTCGGCATGTGGCCTGCCGCCGTCAGCAGTCCAGCCGCGCCCGATAATCCGGCCATGTGCAACGATCACACAGCCGACTGCCGGATTGGGCCAGACCCGGCCCATCCCGCGCCGGCCCAACGACAGGGCCAGCGCCATGAACCGGGCGTCCTCGGTCATGTGTCCGATTTGCTGTCGGGCCGCAGTTCGCTCATGAACTTGTCAAAGTCGCCCACGGCCTGGAAGTTCCTGTAAACGCTGGCAAATCTGACATAGGCGACGGTATCGATCCGGGCCAGAGTCTCCATCACGATCTCACCGATCTGATGCGAATGGATGTCGGTTTCACCTAAGGATTCCAGCCGTCGGACGATGCCGGATATCATCTGATCCATCCGTTCCGGTTCGACGGGGCGTTTTTGCAGCGCGATGCGGATCGAGCGTTCCAGCTTGGTCCGGTCGAATTCCTCGCGCCGGCCATTGGATTTTATGACCACAAGGTCACGCAGCTGCACCCGTTCATAGGTGGTAAAGCGCCCGCCGCAGGCCGGGCAAAACCGCCGGCGCCGGATCGCGACGTGATCCTCTGCGGGGCGTGAATCCTTGACTTGTGTATCGACGTTTCCACAAAACGGGCAACGCATGCTCTGACCTCGTCTCTGCCTGACGTGGGTTATACCCCACTTATGCACAGAAGATACACCCAGTCACTAGGAGTTGGGTAGAGGGCAGGTCAAACCCCAGATATAGCGAAACACAAGTGAGTCCGGAAAGGCACAGGGGGGGGCGCAATGATCATTGAATATCTGAGCTTTGAGGTGCCGTTGCCCGCGCAGCCTGCGTTCATCGCCCATGATGCCGCGATCTGGACCCCGGCGCTGGCCCTATCGCCGGGGTTTCTGGGCAAGGAGGTCTGGCAACAAGCGGATCAACCGACCCGGATCACGCTGGTGATCCGCTGGCGGGCGCAGGCCGATTGGGGTGCGGTAGACCGGGGTCTTTTAGCCCGAACGCAAGCGGATTTCGTGGCGGCACTGGGGGCGGACTATCCGGTGATGTCTTGCATCGGGTTTGGGGTATTGCCGACTGTTTAATCGCAACCGCCCTGCAACCATTCCTGTGTGCCATGGTTCCAGCACATCCCCCGGCTATACATTTCGTCCGACAGCCCGGCAAAATCGCTGCTGACCGATCCCCGGTCGCAGATCAGTTCAGCCACCGCTTTGGACCCATTGGTCACAGTGATCCCGCCAGCCTCGGGCGGGCCGTTGGGATCGCGTTCGATCGAGGACCAGACTTCGTAACTGTAACCGTCATTGTAGAAATACACCGATTCCCAGATCGAACTGCCCACCCCCGGCCAAGGCGCAAAGGTGCCGTCATACAGCGATTGTGACAGGCTAAGCTCGGTGGTTTTGCGCCCGTCGCCGAAGTCATAGCTCAGGTCATCTCCCTGCACCCAGACTTGCACCGCCTTGGCCCCGCCGTCAAAGCTGCAGGAAAAGACTTCGCGCTGACTTTGAGCCTGCGCGGCGACGGGCAAAAGCAAGAGCATCGGCAGGGTGCGGAGCATGGGGCGGCCTATGGTGCGGGACATTTGTCTTGTCAGTTTACGATATCCATTGGTTCAAGCAATCACCTGCGAAAGCACACACGAGCAGGATGCGACGTATTGGACTCAGTATAG